>CADANR010000036.1 GCA_902789265.1 uncultured Lachnospiraceae bacterium
CGACACCACGGAAGCCACACCGTATCAAAGGTAGAAGCTTATAGCGAACTACTGGGTAGTCGCAAGCCCATCGGTCTTTAGACCATGGGTAATTGACAAATTGCAAAAAGAGGAAAAAACGTGAATATTTCAGCAATGATTCTGTCCGGTGGCAAATCAAGCCGAATGGGGCAGGATAAGGCTTCCTTAAAATGGAATCAGACGAGTATGATCGAACATCTTGCCGGTGAACTGAAATGTGACGGGATTTCGGAAGTATTTATTTCTGCGGCACATGAGGGAGACTATGCTAAGACGGGGTTGCCTGTGGTTGCGGATGAGCACGAAGGAATCGGACCGCTGGAGGGAATCCGGCGAGGACTGCTTTATGCGAAAGAAGAATATCTATTTGTCTGTGCTGTGGACATGCCCTTCGTTTCCGGAAAAACCGCGCTTTCTCTGACAGAAAGGGTCTGCCCGGAATATAATGCATATGTGTTCAGGGAGGGTGGAAGAATCCATCCGGTATGCGCCATCTACCATAAATCCGTACTTCCGGTTATCGAAATGCTGATACGTGACGGGAATTATAAAATAAGTGAGCTTTTGGATCGTGTTCAGACGTTCTATGTGGATTTGGAAGAATCCGGACTGGATAAGAAGAATCTCGTGAATGTTAATACGCCGGAAGAATATGCAAACTTAGTGAATCACCCGGAATAAAATACGGGAAAAAATACATCATCCATGAAAATGGGGAAAGGAAGAAACTATGGCATACAGAGTAAACATTATTACGTTATCGGACAACGGAGCGCAGGGATTAAGAGAAGATACCTCGGCTCCCGCACTTAAGGAGGCAATTACAAAGGCAGGCTTTGAAGTTACCGATATGCTTCTGCTTTCCGATGATCCCGAAGGATTGAAAGAGGCATTGATTGATATCTGTGACAACAATAAGGCGGATCTGGTTCTTACGACAGGCGGAACCGGTCTTTCCGTACGTGATAATACGCCGGAAGCAACACTGGCTGTTATTGAGCGTAATGTTCCGGGAATTGCCGAGGCAATTCGTATTAAATCCTTAAGCATCACTCCTAGAGCAATGCTTTCAAGAGGCGTATGCGGTATCAGAAAAACCACGCTTATCGTTAACCTTCCGGGCAGCCCGAAGGGTGCGATAGAAAGTCTTGATGCAGTACTTCCCGCACTGCCTCACGCAATTGACATCCTGACGGGTTCCGTCAGCGAATGTGCAGGAAAGGAATAAAATTCCGGCAGGGGACTATTCCGGTAGCTCCGATTCCTGATTTCTTGACCGGTCCATAGCGGCAAATGTATGATAGGGCTCACAGGTACGTAACAGTTCCTCGTGAGTCCCTTCTTTTAGTATTTTTCCGTCCTGCATAAACATAATCCGGTCTGCATTGACAATCGTGGAAAGACGGTGAGCAATTATGATTACCGTTCTTTCTTTTCTCATGTTATCGATTGCGTTTTGTATTTTTGCCTGGGTTTCATTGTCCAATGCGGAAGTTGCTTCGTCAAATAAAATAATCCGGCTGTCTTTCAGCATGCTTCTGGCAATGGCAAGTCTTTGACGCTGTCCGCCGGAGAGCTTGACACCGCCTTCTCCGATTAACGTATCATATCCGTCCGGCATGGCTTTGATGTCTTCGTCTATGCAGGCTAAGCGGCATACCCTTTCCATCTCTTCATCCGTAATTCCGTCTTTCACAATTTTGAGATTATCCCTTACGGACATTCGGAAAATGTACGGATTCTGCGGGACAATCGTGACATTGTTTCGAATCGAATCCTTGGTAAGTTCATTGATATCAATTCCGTCAATCAAAACGCGTCCCGATGTCGGAACATACAATTTGGGAATTAAGTTAAATGCGGTTGATTTGCCGCATCCGCTTTTGCCCACAAGTCCGACCATTTCTCCGGATTTAACTTTAAAGCACAAATCGTTTAACACCTTATGGTCCGTCTTTCTTTCATAGAAAAAGTGAACATGGTCGAATTCCACATCGCCTTTTACGGAAGGCAGATCGGTCTTTCCGAATCTTTCCTTGGGAAAATCCGGTCCTTTGATTAAAGCATATACACGCTCGTTGGATAAGTTAAAGTCAGCCAGGGAATCCAGGAATGTTCCGATGACTTTCACGGCATTCGGACCGAGCTCGGTATAGTAGTTGAAGATAACAATTGCGGTAGTGGCCATGAAATGTCCGTTAAAGATATTGTATACAAGAAGGCAGATTAAAATAAAACTTCCGAATTCACCGAGTTCCCAGCGGAAGAGTTTGGAGGTCCATGAGCGTTTCTGCATGTACCAACGTTTTTCGTTGGCATCTAAAATTGTTTCATTTAACTTGTCTACAAACTGTTCCTCGCAGTTCATGCATTTTACATCTTTGGAGCCGCGTACCATTTCGCTGACAAGGCCGGAAACACGTTCATTTGTTTTTCTGAATACACGGTCGTCTGCAACCAGTCTTTTATCACGGTAATACTCCATGATACACTGTACCACAATAATGCCCAGGACAAATAAAGCGACGTATGGGTCTACCATAAACATGGCAATGAGAACACCTGCGTAATTGAAAATGGTTCCCACCATGTCAGCGATGCTGTTAAATCCGTTTGCAATCCGCTGTGTATCAGAGGTTGTTCTCTGGATGAACATGCCGCTTCCTTTTTCATCGATACATTCGCTTTCCACCTTAAGTACATTTTCTACCAGGTCTTTTTCGAGAGCGGAGAGAGTACTGGAGTAAGCCTTGTTATAGCCTAAGTTACTCATTACCATAAAAAAGTTTCGCAAAAGCTGAATAACGACCAGAATGATTGCCAGGATAATGATTCGCTTCAATTCATTTGTAGTATAGGCAACAACGATGCGGGCGCTGATTGCGGGTGCAACGATACCGAGAAGTGCGGCAAAAATCTGGCAGGTGATTGCTATAATAAATACCTTTCTGCAACCAAACGCATACTTCCATGAAAAACCGATTGTTTTTCTTAAAGAATTGGCAGGCGGAAAAACCAGTAATACGTTGTTTTGCGATAAGAGATATTTCCACCGTGGCTGGACGGTAAAATCGTCTTCCAAGTTTTTCAGAATCGGGCTTTCTTCACCGAGTGGATTATAGGATGTTCCTTTTACGGACACATTTACCCGGACTCCGCCCGGTCCTGTCAGGCAGAAGATTTTAAAGGGCTGTTCGGGACCGAAGTTTTCTCGGAAAATCAGAAGAATTTCTTCAATGGCAAGTCGTCCTACGATGGATGCTTTTTCTCCGGCACCCAGTTTTTCCAGTTCGTCGCCCGCCAATGTCACGGCCTTATCTATATCAGTTGCATTTAAAACACCTTTAAACTTCATGAAAATAACTCCCCTGTTTTAGCAGATTTCTTTTTCGGAAACACATTCTGTTTTAATTCTTCCCACAAGGTATTGCAGTGCATCCACCACGTGTGGGCGGATATCACCGCCGACGAGCACCAGCATGATATCGTCACCGACCCTGAGTCGTCCCTCGTTAAGCCATACTTTTACATAATAAATTCCGGGCATGGAAAGGGTATCTTTTATGACAAGATCGGCCTTTTCCCTGTCTGCTTTAAAATCCATTTCCTTGACCGGTTTGCTGCTTGTATCATTCTCGCGAACGAGAGCACGGGGGTCTTCTCTTACCACACCGTTATGAAAAAGATACATTCCGATGTGGGAAGCATTTTCCGATGCTTTTGCTTCCGCAAGCCATTCATCCATTACAGGTTTGCTATTTGTTTTATTAATAGAATCCATTTGTTTCCTCCTTTTAGTTGAAAATCACTGCCGGGTATAATCACCGTGTATGCCGCCGGACTTGCTCAAGAGTTTAATGTCCGTAATTTCGATATCTCTCTGAACTGCCTTGCACATATCGTAAACGGTCATTGCTGCAACGGAGCAGGCACAGATTGCTTCCATTTCCACACCGGTTCTGCCGGTGCAGGTGACCGTAGATTCGATATCGACACTTTGGTCTTCTTCGTTTAGTTTCAGAATGACTTTCGTTGCATCCGTAATAATCGGATGGCACATGGGAATCAAATCGGGTGTGCGTTTTGAACCCATAATTCCGGCAATCTGGGCAACGGTAAGGACATCTCCTTTTTTGATACCGCCGTTTTTAATCAGGGAAAATGTGGTACTGTTAACTTTTACTTTTGCCATGGCGGTAGCTTTTCGGAGTGTTATATCTTTCCCGGAAACATCCACCATTCTGGCATTTCCCTCTGCATCAAAATGTGTGAGCTCTTTATTTTCTTCCATGTTTTTATTTCCTTCTTTTTCGCTTTTGCTTCCTTCTTTTCCTTCCGAAGTGTTCGGCAAATCCTTCATCATGCAGGAGAATACGGAATTCACATCATCGATATGAAAGACGGGACAGCCGGGTTCTTTACCGATGATATTTATTAATGCTTCCGCATTATCCGTAACCACCGAAAAATATTCCGATACATCGCAGGGAAGATGATATTCCGTTCTTTCGGAAGCAACACCGATCTTTCTTAATTTCGCATATTTATATCCTTCCACGATGATTACATCGGCCCATGCACATTCCTCAATCATGGCTTCAAGTGCTTTCGGAAACTCGTTTACTCTTGCGGATCTCGTTCCGGAAGAAATCATGACCGAGTCGGCACCTGCTTTGGAAAATCGATAGGTATCCTTACCTTCCTTGTCCATATCAAACTGGTGCGCATCATGTTTGATGACACAGATTTTCATCCCCTGTTCTTTAAAAAGGGGAATCAGTTTTTCAATTAATGTTGTTTTTCCGCTTCCGGAAAATCCGGAAAACGCAAATACTTCAGGTTTCATTTCAGTATCTCCCAAAAGTGCAGTTCGGGTAGTGGCATTCTTTACACATCTGGCAAAGACCGCCGTCACCCAAACGGATTAAGTCCTGTTTTGTAAATCGTATTCCTGCATAAATCTGCGGCAGCAGAACATCGAACATTGTTGTCGGAAGGCTTATGGCAGCCCCCGGTACACCCAGTACCGGAATGTCATTAAGGTAAGCAACAAGTGTCATGTTGCCGGGTTGTGAAGGAACTCCGTAACTGATGATTTCGGCACCGAGTTTTTTTACCGCACCCGGAGTCAGATCGTCGGGATCTACAGACATTCCGCCGGTAAAAATCAGGAAATCCGCACCGTTATTGATATGCGTTTTTGCGGCACCTATAATCATATCCGTATCGTCATCGCAGATAGTAACACCCAAAATTTTTCCGGGATAGTAACTGAGTTTTTTTCTGACGACTCCTTCAAAACGATCCTTGATTCGTCCGTGATAGATTTCGGAACCGGTAACAATGATTCCGACCGTGCGGTCTTTATAGGGCAGAAGGTCCAGCAGTTTTCTTTCACTGCAAAGACGTTCTGCTTCTTCGATCTGTTGTTTCTCCGTAAACAGAGGAACAATCCGCATGGAAGCCAGACGGTTTCCGGGCTCTACGCGGTAATGGTCCGGAAGCGTGCTGATTGTAATATCGCCGATGCTGTTGATTTCTTTTAATAAATCCGTATCGACACGAAGCATTCCCTTTTGATCCGCAATCAGTAAAACTTTTCCTTCGGACGGTCCTTCGTAATGCGCACCTTCCACTTTGGCTGCAGCGGAAAGTCTTAATGCACAGTCTTCTTCGTGGAGAAGATTATCCGGAAAATCTCCCACATAGACGGTCTTTTTTCCGATATCGAGAAGTGTGGGAATGTCCTTTTCTTCAATAATATGCCCACGTTTAAACAATGCACCTTTAAACCCGGGATACATTGCGGTCAAATCATGGCATAATGCTTTTCCTACCGCATCTTCAACTTTTATTTTTTCCATGGAATTCTCCTTAAACGTAAATTCTTATAAACAGTATATTTTTTTACATTTTTCTCAATAGATAAAAAGTTAAGGATAAAAAGTTAATTCTTTTTTACAATAGTTTTCAGAATAAATATTCTTCTTAAAACAGAAATCCTTCGACAGTCTCACCCGATAAAACGGGGGACACATTGGGTGGAATGATTCCGTACGCGTTGCAGTTGATTGCAGAGCTGATTACGATATTCCCCTGATCGTAAGAGGCATTCAGGAATGCTTTGCCTTCTTTTAATTCCAGTGCTCCCCGGATAAACCGGACCGCGTTGCTCCCTTTTTTGAAATCCTTTTTTAATGTCATTTGAATTACCTTGTGTCCGTAATCACTTAACCCGGTCAGCTTCCTTAAAGCCGGTGCGCAGATGCACTGCAGGTTGGTTAAAGAAGAAGCGGGATTGCCGGAAAGCGCAAACAAAAGTTTTCCGTCGCGAACGCCGTAAGCACAGGCCATTCCGGGTTTCATATTTACTCCTCTGGTAAAAATCCGGTAGCCTTTTTGTTCCATTGCATCGGGAACAAGGTCGTAATCCCCGACGGAAACACCGCCGGTGGAAACGATGATATCCGCGATTTCCTCCCCCTTTGAAATCAGTTCGGCGATTGCGGTTACATTATCATCTGCTCGTCCTAAATATACCGTATCGAAACCGAGTTGATTTAACGCTGCCGCAATGGTATACCGGTTGGAATTCCGGATTTTTCCGTAGGGCATTTCTTCCTCCGGATCCACAATTTCATCGCCGGTAGAAAGGATGCCTGCAATCGGTCTTTTGTATACTTTGATTTCATTGAAGCCGAGAGAAGAAGCAGTACCGATGATACCGATATCAACCCGGGTTCCTTTCGTTGCGAGAACGGTTCCTTTTTTGAAATCTTCTCCGATTGTAATGACATTTTCTCCCGCTGCATAAGGACGGAAGAGTGTAACTTCCGATTCTGTGAAAGAAGTATCTTCATACTTGCAGATTGCATCCGCACCTTTCGGGAGAGGAGCACCCGTCATCAGACGGACAGCAGTGCCGGAAATTACTTCGTTCTTTGCGCACTGTCCGGCTTTGATGTTTTCAATAACCTTTAATGTAACGGGGTTTTCTTTGGAACAGTCAGATGTGTCATCTGCCCGGAAAGCATATCCGTCATAGGGGGATTTGGCAAAATACGGAACATCTTCTCCTGCAAGTAAATCCTCTGCCAGAATTCTTCCGTATAAATCGTCTAATCCCGCCATGCAGGTGCCGATGGGAGATACATTCTCAATCAATAATTCCGTTGCTTCTTTGTAATCTGTTTTACCCATACACGTTCTCGCTTTTTTAATTTTTTTATTTTATCCTTGATTTCTGCATCCTGCTTTCAAAGACATTGATTGCAAGGAGTACAACTGCGGAGATTACTAGATTGATTAACACCCACTTAAGTGCCAGCGCATCATTGTCTGTTCTCCAAAGCTGGTAAACCGTGGTTGAAATGGTTGCGGTTCTTCCCGGAGTATAACCTGCAATCATCGAAGTCGCACCGTATTCTCCCAAGGCTCTTGCGAAGGCCAGCACGGTTCCGGCTATGATTCCCTGTCTGCAGCAGGGCATTTCTATGTTGAAAAAAATATAAGGTTTGCTAAGTCCCAGTGTTCTTCCTGCGAGAGAGAGATTTCTGTCATACGCCTGAAATGCTCCTCTTGCGGTTCTGTACATAAGCGGAAAAATCACAACGGTGGTAGCGAATATTGCGGAATACCAGTTCATGGTAAGCTTTACGCCGAAGGTTTCCAGAAAGAACTGCCCGAGTATTCTTTTCGGTCCGAGAAAACGTAACAGCAAATAACCTACAACTGTAGGTGGAAGAACAAGCGGAAGAGTAAAGATACAGTCAAGAATTCCTTTGATAAAACCGGGAAGTCTTACCGTATAGTGCGCCGTAGCCACGCCGAAAACCAGCACGATTAAAGTGCTGATTCCCGCAATTCTCATGGAATTATAAAGAGGGTATAAATCCATTTTTTTCCTTTCTCTAAGGTTTACATGTAAATCCTACGCTTTCAAATATTTTGCAACTGTCTTCGGTGGAAAGATAATCAAGAAAATCCTTTGCTTCTTTCGGGTGTTTTGATTCTTTTAATACGGCAGCAGGGTAGATGACGCGACCACACATTTCTTCGGTTGCCGTATCCACATAGTTAAGACCCGCGGAATATGCATCGGTGGAATAGATTACTCCGCAGTCCACGGAAGCTTCTTTAATCTGTGTGGTCACTTCTTTGACATTGCTGCCGTAGGTTAGAACGCCGTCCGCATTTAAAGTATTTTCATCAAGTCCGAAAAACTGAAAAATCTTTTGCGTATACTGTCCCACGGGAACGTCTTCGTTTCCCATTGCCATAAGTATGGACTTATCTTTAAGACCTGATGCCATGTCTTCGTAGGTATTTATGTTTTTTGGATTTCCTTCCGGAACGGCAAGCACCACTTTATTTTCCAGAAGGTTGATTCTGGTAGCGGGGTCAATGAAGTCAAGACCATCCTTGTTTACTTCCGGGTCCGCGGTAATATCCAGCTGGTTCATCTGCTTGGCAGCAGCGGAGAGAAAGAGGTCACACTCCGCACCTTCCTCAATCTGGGTTTTTAAGGTACCGGAGGAATCGAAATTGCAGATAATACTTACATTCGGATTTACAATCTTGTAATTCTCCGTAATCTGATTCAGGGTTTCCGTAAGGGAAGCTGCAGCAAAAACGGTAATTTCCGTCTGTTCAGGCTCCGCCTTGACACATCCGGTTGCTCCGAATGTCATAAGTGCCATAATTGAAAGAACGGCAAAACCAATTAATTTTTTTCTCATGTTTTCTGCTCCTTTAGTAAGATAATTTTATCCGGCGGAATGGTAACACACGAAGGAATCAGATTCTCCCGACTTTGTTCCTCCATTGCTTTCGGTACCTTCCACCATAATCCGTTTTCAAGCGTGATATACCATTCAAAGGGAAGTCTGCTTACAGTAGCATTTCCGACGGGGATTTCATTGATCTCACAGTTTCCGGGAATAAAATCATGTGCCCGGATTCCGGCAAATGAAATATCGTCATCGACTTTTAAGTCTGTCACAAGTTCAATTCCGCCCCAGTCGAGAGCCAGAATTTTATTTTCCCCGAGCTTCTTAATTCTGCTTATATTTTTGCAACCGGTCAGCCTTGCCGCTGCAACACTGACGGGATGCTTAAAGAGTTCTTCCGTGTTTCCGCATCCGATCATTCTGCCCTGATTAAGAAGCACGAGATAATCGCATAACTGATAGATTTCGTCTCTGTCATGGCTTACGAGTATTACGGTTTTATTATATTCCTCCAAAAGCTTTTTCAGTTCCAGACGCATTCCTTCCCGAAGGTAAGTATCCAGGGCTGAGAACGGTTCATCGAGGAGCAGCAATTCCGGATTCGTAACAAGCATTCTTGCCAGAGCGGTACGCTGCTTCTGGCCGCCGGATAATTCATCGGGACGATGATCTTTTTGCTCCCATAATCCGAATTTTTTTAAAATCCCTTCCGTGTCATTTTCATGAAACATCGGGTTTTCTGAATTCATTCCGGACTGTTTATTAAGTCTTTCAATACGTTTTGCACCGGTGAATGCAGTTCGTATATTTTTCTCCACGGTCATGGTGGGGAAGAGTGCATAATCCTGGAAAAGATATCCCACCCTTCGTCTGTCGGGCTTGAGATCGGTTTTGTTCTTGGAATCAAAAAGAATCTTATTGTCGAAAACGATTTCT
Organism: uncultured Lachnospiraceae bacterium; assembly: GCA_902789265.1. Lineage (GTDB taxonomy): Bacteria > Bacillota > Clostridia > Lachnospirales > Lachnospiraceae > UBA3766. Next base: position 9,687 of record CADANR010000036.1, read on the forward strand.
CCTTCATCCGGTTTGATTAATCCTGCAACAGACTTTAAGGTCATGCTTTTTCCGCTTCCGGAAGCACCGAGAATTCCGATTCTTTTGGAATCGGTGGAAAAATCGACGTCCAGACAGAAATCAGTATATTTCTTTTTTATCGAAATTTTTAATGACATAATGATTCCTAATTTTAAGTATTGATTATCCGCCTATGGAGGACATGACATGTTTTTCGGATATTTTTTCCGTGTCTTCGAAACAGTGCATTTCCGGTTTTGTGTCTATCGCATCCTTCATCAGTTTCTTAATCGTGTCATGCTTTTCTTCTTCGGTAGCGTTACTGCGAATCACATCCATAAGGCTGACTCCCTTATCATAGCAAAGACAGGTCTTCAGATACCCTGTGGTAGTAAGCCGGATGCGGTTACAACTTTCACAGAATTTGCCGTTTACGGCGCTGATAAATCCGATGTTTCCGGTAAAGCCGGGAATCTTATAATACACTGCGGGACCGTTCCCACGGTGCTCTTTATCCAAGGTCATTCCCTCATATCTGTCTGTCAGATAAGGGATTAGTGAACTGTGCGGAATACCGGGGAAATCCTTTCCGAGACCTAACGGCATCATCTCAATAAACCTTACACAGATTTCTTTATCTGCGGCAAAATCAACCAGTTTTACAATTTCTTCATAAGGGTTTGTCTGATTGTCTTTGCTGTTTAAGTTTTTATCATATGAAGACCAGTCCACCGAAACGGTGTTGATTTTCACGGGGATGGAAGACTTCAGGGCAGCATCGACGGATGTAAGGACTTCTTTCAGACAATCGAAGCCGGTAATCAGCCGGTATTTATCGCGGTCTAATGTATCAAGGCTGATATTGACGGCAGAGATCCCCGCATCAAGAAGTGCAGGGAGATTTTCGGAAAGAAGTACCCCGTTAGTGGTAAGAGTGACTTCTTCGATTCCGGGGATTTCTTTTAACATTCTGATTAATTGAATGCAGCCTTTTCTGACAAGCGGTTCTCCGCCGGTAATTTTTATCTTTTTTATTCCAAGTTCCGCCAGAATCCGGGTGGTAAAAATAATCTCTTCAATGGACAGAATTTCGCTCATGGGAAGAGAAACAATACCATCCGGCATACAGTATCTGCATCTTAAATTGCAGCGGTCCGTTATGGATAATCTGAGATAATCAATTGTTCTGCCAAATCCGTCTTTCATAATAAAATAATTATAGCCAAGAAGCATGCGGAAAACAAGGTGGGATAGTGTTATTCGGGGTTTTGTAGTATAATGATAAACGTATTTTTATACATTTTATTTGGCAAATCATTTTTATTTATATACTAGGAGGATGTTTCAGTGAGGAAACTAACGCCGAAAGGCAGTATGAACGAACGAATCGATACAGTCTTATACAAGTTTCGTTCGAGAATGAATTCTTATCCCCCCGGGATGTGCCCGATTGCGCTTTACCGGTCATTATTACAGATTTCAATGAACCAGTCCTGCGGAAAATGTATTCCGTGCCGTGACGGTCTTCTTGAAGTGGACAGGATGTTGCAGAGTATTCTGGCCGGATCCGCAGGGGAAGAAGTAGTGGAGAAATTAAGGAACATGTGCCAGATGATTGCGTTAAGCTCCGACTGTGCCATCGGTATTTCCGCGGCACAATTGATTCTGGACAGTCTGGAACAGTTCCCCGATGAATACGAAAGTCACGTGAAGAATAACCACTGTATTACGGATGTAAAGCAGACCATTCCCTGCGTGACCATGTGCCCGGCCCATGTGGATGTTCCGGGATATATTGCGTTAATCAAGGAAGAAGATTACGCGGGTGCCATTGAAAAAATCAGGGAGCGAAACCCCTTCCCGACAGCCTGTGCCATGGTATGTGAGCATCCCTGTGAGAGCAGATGCCGCCGTGCCATAGTGGATGATGCCGTCAATATAAGGGGACTTAAGAAATTTGCCGTGGACAGCGTGAAGGCAGATACTGTGAATCCGCCGAAAAGAAACGTATCCACCGGGAAAAAGATTGCGATAATCGGAGCGGGACCTTCCGGTCTGACAGCAGCCTATTACCTGGGACTGATGGGACATTCCGTTACCGTTTACGATGAACATGAAAAGCCCGGAGGAATGCTTCGTTACGGCATTCCCGAATACCGTCTTCCGAAGGCGGAATTAGACCGGGATATCAACGTCATTCTTTCCGCCGGAGACATCAATTTCCTTGGAAATACGAAAATCGGAAAAGACATTTCCTTTGAAGAAATCAGGGAAAAATCCAATGCGGTATACTTGGCACTCGGTGCCCAGATCGGAAACCGGATGCCTGTGGAAGGTGCCGATGCAAAGCATGTTATTCCGGCAGCGGATTTTCTGCAGCTTGTATCCAAGGGAGAACTGGATTCCCTGAAGGGTAAGAGAGTTGCATTAATCGGCGGCGGAAACGTGGCAATGGATGCCGCCCGTACTGCGGTTCGTCTGCAGGCGGAATCCGTGCATGTATTTACCAGAAAAAGAGACGATTATACTGCTGTTTCGGAGGAGATTACAGGAGCAATGCAGGAGGGCGTACGTTTCCGTACACTTCTCAGTTTCTTAAACATTGAAACGGATAAAGAATCCGATGAAGTCCGTGCGGTCTGGCTGCAACCGGAAATCGTGGGAGAATATGATGAACACGGCATGATGACAACGGAACATTCCTCCAATTATCCGTATCGTTTCCCCTGCGATTATCTGATTCTTGCCGTAGGACAAAGGACTGATGTGGCTTCCTTTGAAGCGTCGGGAGTTCCTACGGAAAGAGGAAAAATACTTGCCAATGAGGAATGCATGGTAGCGGACATGGCTGGAATTTTCTCAGGAGGAGACTGCGTAACCGGTCCTTCTACCGCAATCAATGCCATAGCTGCAGGACAGGTAGCAGCATTTAATATCGATGAATATTTGGGATACCATCATAAAGTGAAGACGAACCCGGAGATCCCCGTAGCGCTTCCGAATCCCTGCATTCCGACTGCAAGGGCAGAGCTTGAGGAGAAGGATCCGTTTGAGAGAAAAGATAATTTTGAACCCGTAGAACTATCCATGACCTATGAAGAAGCCATGCGTGAGTCCGGACGGTGCTTAAGGTGCGACCACCACGGCTGCGGAGTTTTGAAAGGAGGTCGCGGAGATGAGTGAGAAAATCAGTGTTGTAATCAACGATATTAAAACAGAGGTCGAAAAAGGCACGATTATTCTGGATGCCGCAAAGGAAATCGGAATCGAAATTCCCACCCTTTGCTATCTGGTCGGCGTTTCCGACGTGGGAATGTGCAGACTCTGCATGGTGGAGATAGAAGGATATAACAGTCTTCTTCCGGCCTGCCGTACGAAGTGTTTGGAGGGTATGGTCATTACCACGGAAAGCGAGAGGCTTACGGAATACAGAAGGGATATCTTAAATCTCCTTTTAGCCAATCACAAACTGCAGTGCATGAACTGTCCTGCAAACGGAACCTGCAGACTGCAGCAGTTAAGTAACCAGTATAAAGCGGATAAGAACGTATACCAGGGCTCCAGGGTTTTAACCGGGGACCCGGCGAAGAGAATCGCGGACGACAATCCTTATATTGCTTTTGATTCCGATAAATGCATCCAGTGTCAGCGTTGCGTGAACGTGTGTCAGAATATTTCCTGCAACGGTGTTCTTGCCGGAGAAAGATGCGGAAATAAAACCATGGTTCTTCCCGCATTCGGAAAGGATTATAAGACAAACGGCTGCGAGAGCTGTGGAAACTGCACCAGCGTGTGTCCTACCGGAGCTCTGTATCTGAAACGGAAAAAGGAGTACAGAAGCTGGGAGGCAACACGCGTTCAGACAACATGTCCCCATTGTGCAACAGGCTGTCAGTTCAACCTGATTTTAAGAGGGGATAAAATCGTTGATATAGAGACCGTGGACGGCCCGGCCAATCACAGAAGACTCTGTGTCAAGGGACGTTCCGGAAGCTTTGATTTTATCTATTCCAAGGACAGACTGACGAAGCCGCTTATTAAAGACAGAGCCACGGGCGAATTCAGAGAGGCTACCTGGTACGAGGCGATTTCCTATACGGCAAAACGCTTTATGGAAATCAAGGAACAGTACGGCGGGGAAGCACTTGCAGGTTTTGCCTGTTCCAGATCCGCCAATGAAGATATCTACATGGTTCAGAAAATGGTCCGGACCTGCTTCGGAAGCAACAATACCGATAACTGCGCGAGAGTCTGCCATTCCGCCACGGTTGCGGGACTTGCAAAGACACTGGGTTCAGGAGCCATGACCAATCCGATTGCGGATATTACCAAGAATGTTGACTGTATCTTTTTAATCGGGTCCAATCCGGAAGAAGCGCATCCCGTTGTGGGAATGAGAATCCGGAAAGCCGTGCAGAACGGAACCCGCCTGATTGTAGTGGATCCCCGTGATATCGGACTGACCAAATCGGCGGACATTCATATTAAGCTCCGTCCCGGCACAAACGTTGCGTTTATCAACGGACTGATGCATGTCATAATCAAAGAAGATTTGGTGGATCATGATTACATCAATGAGTTTACGGAAGGCTTTGAAGAGCTGAAAAAACTGGTGGAGGAGTATCCTCCCGAGAAGGTAGCGAAGATCTGTCATATCGATCCCGACCAGCTTATCGAAGCAGCCAGAATGTATGCAACCGCGGAAAAAGCACCCATCATTTACTGTCTCGGTGTTACGGAACATTCCAGCGGTACCGAGGGTGTTATGAGCCTTTCCAACATGGCTGCCATCTGCGGAAAAATCGGAAAAAGCGGATGCGGCGTGAACCCGTTACGAGGTCAGAACAATGTCCAGGGTGCATGCGATATGGGTGCGATTCCAACGGATTATCCGGGATATCAGAAGGTCGATAACCCCGAGGTACAAAAGAAATTTGAAGAAGCCTGGGGTGTTAAATTAAGTGCAAAACCGGGGCTTAAAGCAACGGATGTTTTCCCTGCTGCCATTGAAGGAAAAATAAAAGGACTTTACATCTGTGGTGAGGATCCGATTGTATCCGATCCCGATACCCATCATATCGAAAAAGCTTTGGAAAGCCTGGATTTCTTTGTGGTGCAGGATCTCTTCATGACCAAAACCGCGAAGTATGCGGACGTCATTCTTCCGGGAATCAGTTATGCGGAGAAGGAAGGAACATTTACCAATACCGAGAGACGTGTTCAGAGAATCCGTAAAGCAGTGACACTCAGGGGAGACATGAGACCGGATACGGAAATCATCACGGATTTAATGAATGCAATGGGATATCCCCAGAAGTTTATGACTCCGGCGCAGATTATGGATGAAATCGCATCCGTAACACCGAGTTTTGGTGGAATCAGTCATGAGCGTCTTGACCGGGACGGCGGGATCCAGTGGCCCTGCCCGGATAAAAATCACCCCGGCACTCCCATCATGCATGTCGGAAAACCGGTAAGAGGAAAGGTTTTGCTTTA
>CADANR010000037.1 GCA_902789265.1 uncultured Lachnospiraceae bacterium
AAATTAAAAATAATTGTGTAAAGAGTTGTAAATTGTTTGTTGTAAAAGGAGGAAAAACATGGGAAAGAGAGCAACTTGTATCTGGGCGTACATTACGTGGGTAGGATTTATCATTGCCAGCTGCCAGTCCTGCAAAGAGGAGTGTAAATTTCATTTGAATCAGGCTTTGGTATTCCACATTACATATTCCATCCTGAGCATTCTGACATTGTTTACCATCATTCCTTATGTCGGATGGGCTTTTGAAGGATTAGTAACGGCACCCATATCATCTGTAGTCACCGTATTTTATGTTATTGCCTTTGTAGGTGCCTGCCGCGGACTTGAGAAGAAGGCCCCGTTACTCGGCAAGATCAATTTAATTAACAAATAATTGATTTTACATATTGTTTTGCAAATAATACATTACTTAGAATTAATGTAATTAACTAATGGAGAAAGTTATGAAGGATTCGGTTTCCACAGGCAGAGAAATTTATGATTTTGCGGGGAAAATATATCCAATTAACAGAAGCATCACGGGCGAAGGGGTTCGAAAGACCCTTCGCCTTATTAATGAAGAGCTTACAAACAGCGGTGCTCCCACGCTTTCTGTTTTTGAAGTTCCCTCCGGAACGGAGGTTTTTGACTGGACCGTGCCGAAGGAATGGAGTATTACCGAAGGATATATCGAGGATGAGGACGGCAGGAGAATTGTTGATTTTCAGGAGAATTTCCTGCATATTCTCGGCTATTCCGTACCGGTGGATGAATGGGTGGAGCTGGATGAATTAAAAACACATATTTATGTGCAGGAAGATATGCCGGATGCAATTCCGTATGTGACTTCCTACTATAAGGAACGGTACGGATTCTGCATGAGCTTAAATCAAAGAGATTCCTTGAAACCCGGAAAATACCATATGGTAATTAAGAGTTCCTTGTTTGACGGAAGTCTGACCTACGGGGAACTGATTCTTCCGGGAGAGAGTAAGAAAGAGGTTTTGTTATCCACCTACATTTGTCATCCGAACATGGCAAACAATGAGGTATCGGGACCTTCACTTTCCACGTTCTTAATCAAGTATTTATCCGCCATGGAAAAACGGAAATATACCTATCGTTTTGTATTTATCCCCGAAACCATCGGATCCATTACTTACTTAAGCAGGAATTTATCCGTGATGAAGGAACGTACGGTTGCAGGCTTTAATTTAAGCTGTGTCGGGGATGACCGTGATTACTCGATTCTGGAAAGCAGATATGCAGATTCCTATGCGGACCGGATTCTTACGAATGTTCTGAAATTTAACGGAAAATATACACGTTATGATTATTCTAAGAGAGGTTCCGATGAAAGGCAGTACAATGCACCGGGCGTGGATCTGGGCGTTGTGGTATTCTCGAGAACGCTCTTTACAAGATACCCGGAATATCATACATCTTTGGATGATATGAATTTAATTTCCCCGGAAGGATTTGCGGGAAGTTTTCAGGTAATGACGGAAGTCATCGATATATTGGAAAATAATGCCAAATATAAAGTAAAAGTATTATGCGAACCGCAGCTCGGAAAAAGAGGGCTTTATCCGACCATCAGCAAGAAGGGCAGTTATGATGCGATTTTTACGCAGCGCGACTTAATTGCGTATTCGGACGGACGAAATGATTTAATCGATATCAGTGAACGAATCGGGGTTCCCGTGCGCGAACTGATTCCGATTAAGAATAAGCTGGTGGAAAATGCGCTCCTGGAAATTTGCAGTGAATAGCAGAATAAAGTATACTTCGTGTCTTCATGGCCGTGTTTCCGATTGTCAAGCGTACTATAGAATGAGTTGTTATAAAGAAAAGGAGATTATTTCGTGAATTACGAGAAAGAATCGGTATACTGGAAAGAATTTCATGAGTGTCTGGACCGCCTGGGAATCGGGAAAGGGGACATTCTCTATGTGGGTTCCGATATTGCGGCGGTTGTGGTACTGGCAAACCGGGAACTGGAATTTAAAGGACGAGAAGACAGGGACATATTCTTAAATCATCTTGTGGATGCCGTCAAGGAACATGTCGGCGAAGAAGGAACTTTACTTATTCCGGTTTATTCCTGGAAATGGTGCAAGGGAGAACCCTTTGATTATTATAAAACACAGGGTGAAGTCGGTGCCTTCAACAATTTCGTTCTGAATAACCGCAAGGATTTCAAACGTACCAAACACCCGATTTACTCCTTCATGGTCTGGGGAAAGGATGCGGAACTTCTCCTTAACATGAATAACCAGGAAGCATGGGGTGAGGCGTCGCCGTTTTATTATCTGCATCATAACGGCGGAAAGGAATTCGATATCAATGTCAGCGGCCTTCGCAGCATGACCTTCAAGCATTATGTGGAAATGTCCTGTCGTGTGCCGTATCGTTATCCGAAATATTTCCTGGCGGATTATACGGATGAGTTCGGAGTAACCGAAGAACGCTGCTATTCCATGTATGTCAGGGATTTGAACGTATCGATGAAATCCTCCCAGAACAATGCATTCTTTGAGGAGCATCATGTAGGACAGACCGAAGATTTTCACGGTTATGAGCTTCACGTAATCGACCTTCCGAAGGCATACGAAGCATTGAGGGACGATATTATAAATAACGGTGCGAAGAATGTATATCATTTTGAAAACTATGAGCCGGACTTCACGAATTTGAAAAGACGATACGAAGTAGGTTACAGGAAGGACAGAGAACTGGTGAAATAGTGATTCGTTTTTTTTTAAACTATTTAAACGGTTTACTGTTATCCGGTTAATATATAATAATCTGAAAATCAGCAGATATTCAGGAATAAACTATAATTCAAAAAGAGGAACAAAAATGGAACAGTTACTAAACATTTTGCAGGGTATCAGATCTGATGTGGATTTTGAAAAAGAGGAGTCCTTAATTGACGGAAACGTTCTGGATTCTTTTGATATTGTAACGATTGTCGGAGGTATGGAAGATGCCTTCGGAATTGAAATCAGTGCCTCCGACATCATCCCGGAGAATTTCAATACCGTAAAAGCGATGATGGAATTAGTGGAGAAATATACCAATGCACAATAATGTTTTAAATTACTTAAATGAGATTGTGAAAGTAAAACCCGATAAGCTTGCTTATTCGGACGGTACGAATAACCTGACCTTTCAGGAAACCTATGATGCGGCAACGTCAATCGGTACGTATCTTGTAAAGAACGGCATTACCAAAAAGCCTGTCGTAATTTATATGAACAAGTCTCCGATGGAGATTGCGGCATTTTTCGGGACTGTGTATGCGGGCTGCTATTATGTTCCGATTGATGAGGAAATGCCGGCAGAGCGAATTCGTTTAATCCTTGATAATGTGAAATCTCCGGTCATCATCTGCGATGAAGAGAACAAAGCCCGTGCGGAAGAATTAAGAAGCGGAGAGCAGGAAGTTTTGCTCTACGACGAGATTTCAAAGTCCGGACGTGATGAAGCTATCCTTGAAAAAATCGCTGCCGCAACCATAGACACGGACCCGATCTATATTGTCTTTACTTCCGGTTCCACCGGTATTCCCAAAGGCGTTGTGGCATGCCACAGATCCGTTATTGATTATATCGAACAGCTTTCCGAGGTGCTTGGATTTAACGAAAATACGGTTTTCGGAAACCAGTCGCCGCTTTATTTTGATGCGTGTTTAAAAGAAGTTTATCCGACCATTAAATTCGGGGCAACGGATTATTTAATTCCGAAAAAACTCTTTTCCTTCCCGGTAAAACTGATGGAATACTTAAACGAATATAAGATTAATACCATCTGCTGGGTGGCATCGGCACTTTCCATTGTCAGTGCATTCAAGACCTTCCGTGAGATTGTTCCTGAGTATCTTCATACCGTTGCATTCGGAAGCGAAGTATTCCCGATTAAGCAGTTTAACTCCTGGCGTGCAACACTTCCGGAGGCGGTATTTTATAACCTGTACGGACCGACGGAATGCACCGGAATGAGCTGTTATTACAAGGTGGACAGAGAGTTTAACGAAACGGATGTAATTCCGATCGGAAGACCTTTTGACAATACGGAAATCCTGCTTTTAGATGATGACGGTCATCTTGTGAATGTCGGAGAAGAAGGTGAAATCTGTATTCGCGGTACGGCCGTGACGCTTGGATATTATAATGACAAAGAACGTACGGATGCGGTATTCGTACAGAATCCGCTGAATCCGTTCTATCCGGAACTTATTTATAAAACCGGTGATATCGGGAAATTAAATGAGCGCGGAGAACTCATCTATGTTTCCAGAAAAGATTATCAGGTTAAGCATATGGGACATCGTATCGAGCTCGGGGAAATCGAGGCAAATGTCAATACATTCCCGAACGTGAAACTGTCGGCCTGCATTTACGATAAGGAAAACAGCAATATCATTCTTTACTATGTCGGGGATATTTCCGAGGCAGATCTCGAGAATGAGTTGAAAAATAAAGTGCCGAGATACATGCTGCCGAGAAAAGCGTTTAAACTGGATGAAATGCCCTTTACGGGGAACGGAAAGCTTGACCGCGTGACATTGAAGAAGATGTATCTTGGAGAGGTTTCAAAGTAGTAAAGAGTGAAAGAAAAGCGGAACAAAAGCAACAAAGAAAAGCAACAAAGAAAAGCAACAAAGAAAAGCAACAAAGAAAAGCAATAAATAAAAGCAATAAATAAAAGCAAAAGCAGTGTATTGGGGAGAATAATCAGGAACGGAGATATTCGTATGAAGAAACTCGGCGTTGTAGGCGGACTCGGTCCGATGACTACAGTCAGCTTCATAAAAAGAGTCATAGATATGACAGATGCCACCATTGATCAGGAACATATTCCGATGGTGGTAGAGCACTGCTGCTATACACCGGACAGGACAGCTTATATTCTCGGCAATTCCGAGGAAAGCCCCCTGCCTTCCATTACTGCGGCATGTAAGGATTTGGAAAGAAGCGGTGCAACGCATATCGCAATGCCTTGCGTGACGGCTCATTATTTCTATGATGAATTATCGAAGGCTGTTGAGATTCCGGTTTATAACGGAATCGAACTTTGCGTGAGAGCCTTTCGTGAAAAAGGAATTACAAAGGTCGGTTTAATGGCAACGGAAGGAACCGTGAAATCGGGGATTTTTGCAGGACCTTTAAAAAATGCCGGAATTACATGCATAGAGCCGAATGACAGAAATCAAAGCTATGTGACGAGACTCATTTATAACAACGTGAAAATGGGTCAACCGGTTGAAAAAGAAATTTTTGAACATGTCGTAAAATATTTCGAAAGTGCCGGTGCGGAGGCAATTTTACTCGGTTGTACGGAATTATCAGTCATTGCGGATGAGTGGCTTCCGAAAGGATGCTTCCTGGATATGATGTCCGCACTTGCAAGAGAGTGCGTGAAGGATTACGGAAATCTCAAGGAAGAGTACCGGGAAATCCTGATTAAAAATAAATGATAAAGACAATAAAGAGCTAAGAAATAGAACTAAGAATAAGAAATAAAACTAAGAAATAAAACTAAGAAATAAAACTAAGAAATAAAGAGCCGGCAGAACCATGAAACTCAGCATCATCGTACCGGTTTACAATATGAATCATGACGGCAATCTTACTTTCTGCCTGGATTCGCTTGTAAACCAGACAATTGACGATTATGAAATCATAGCGGTGGATGATGCATCCACCGATGATTCCCTTGCGGTTTTAAAGCAGTATGAAGAAAAATATCCGGCCTTCTTTCGCGTGATTCATTATCCGGATAACCGTCATCAGGGCGGTGCAAAAAATGCCGGCTTGAAAAAAGCGAAGGGCGAGTGGATCGGGTTTATCGATTCCGATGACTGGATTACTCCGGACTGTTATGAAAGAATGCTTGAAAAGGCTGAAAAAACAGGTGCGGATTTAGTCGGATGTACCTACGGTATCGTGCATTCCCATACCTTTGAAACCGGAGAGAAGATTTCCAATAATACCGCTGATCAGACCGGTATTCTGGATTCGGAGACGAAGAAAAAACTCCTGCTGCACCCGGGCAGCATGGTTATCAAAATCTACCGGGCAGATATTATACGGGAGAACAATTTAAATTTTCCGGAGGGGATTTTTTACGAAGATAACGGGGCTTCCAGAGTGTGGATGGCGTATTTCAATCACTTTGAATACATCGATGAGCCCTGGTATTACTACTATCAGCACGATACCTCCACGGTGCATACGATTACAGAGGAGCGCTGCGAGGACCGCATGAAGGCAATGGACTTTATGCTGGAGGAGTTTAAAAAACGCGGACTATATGAGACGTATAAAGAGGAAATTGAGTGCGCCTATACGGAGCTTTATTTCCGCATAACGCTTTTTTCTTACATGATCGGATGTAAGAAAAAGAGAATGTCTTTCGTAAAAAAACTGAAGAAGGGGCTGCTTGCAAACTTCCCGGATTTCAAGGAAAACAGGTACTATCACGTGCCGGATGCGGAAGAAAATAAAATGGTGAACCTGTGCATGAAATCCGTGCCGGTATTTTATGTATATTATTCACTTCTTTGGAAATACAGAAGGATGCGTGCGAAGAATAAGCCGGAGAATGCGTAAATTAGTTGAAGATTGTATAAAAACCGCCGGAGAGCGCATAAAATCTACGGAGATATGTTCAGATGCAGGAAATATACCATATATTGAAGAATCGCGGAGAATCTGTTATAATATATAGGTTATTGTGCAATTTAAAATTATTGTTATTTTTGAAAACGAGAAGAAGATTCATACATATAAATGATTAGTTGTTAAGAAACGGAGCAATAAGAAATGAAGATCGTTGATAAGGTTTTCGGAACACACAGCGAAAGAGAATTAAAAAGAATCAGACCGCTTGTGGCTAAAATCAATTCACTTGAGCCGGAAATTTCGGCATTAACCGATGATGAGTTACGTGCAAAAACAGATGAATTTAAAGAACGTCTTGCGAAGGGAGAAACCAAGGATGATATCCTTCCCGAAGCGTTTGCGGTAGTTCGCGAAGCCGGAAAAAGAACGCTCGGCATGCGGCATTATGATGTACAGTTAATCGGCGGAATCATTCTTCATCAGGGACGTATTTCCGAAATGAAAACCGGTGAAGGTAAAACCCTGGTATCCACACTTCCGGCATACTTAAATGCATTGGACGGAGAGGGTGTTCACATCGTTACCGTAAACGATTACCTGGCAAAGCGTGATGCGGAGTGGATGGGACAGATTCATACATTCCTGGGACTCACGGTCGGTGTGGTATTAAACCCGATGGATTCCGAGGAAAGAAGAAAAGCATACAACTGTGATATTACCTATGTTACCAATAACGAGTTAGGTTTCGATTACCTTCGTGACAACATGGTTATTTACAAGGAACAGCTGGTTCTTCGTAAACTCCATTATGCGATTGTCGACGAGGTTGACTCCGTTTTGATTGATGAAGCAAGAACACCGCTTATTATTTCCGGTCAGTCCGGTAAATCCACGAAGCTTTATGAAATGTGCGACATTCTTGCAAAGCAGATGGTTCGCGGTAAAGACCAGGAAGAGATGTCAAAACTCGATCTCATCATGGGTGAGGAACAGGAAGAAACCGGTGACTTCATCGTAAACGAAAAAGACAAGGTCGTAAACTTAACCGCGGAAGGTGTTGCAAAGACAGAGAAATTCTTCCAGATTCAGAACCTTGCAGATCCCGAAAATCTTGAAATTCAGCATAACATTATCCTTGCACTTCGTGCGCACAACTTAATGTTTAAGGATCAGGACTATGTTGTAAAGGATGATCAGGTTATTATCGTAGATTCCTTTACCGGACGTTTGATGCCCGGAAGACGTTATTCTGACGGTCTTCATCAGGCAATTGAAGCAAAAGAGCATGTAAAGGTTAAGAGGGAAAGTAAAACACTTGCAACCATTACGTTCCAGAACTTCTTTAATAAATTCGAAAAGAAAGCAGGTATGACCGGTACCGCATTAACGGAGGAAAAGGAATTCCGTGATATCTACGGAATGGACGTTATTGAGATTCCGACCAATAAGCCTGTTGCACGTGTCGATCATCCTGATGCGGTATATAAAACGAAAAAAGGCAAACTTCATGCCATCTGTGATGCGGTTGAAATCGCTCATGCAAAAGGACAGCCTGTTTTGGTAGGTACCATTACCATTGAGGCATCCGAGGAAATCAGCAGATTACTTACCAAACGCGGTATTCATCATAAGGTGCTGAATGCGAAATTCCATGAAATGGAAGCGGAAATCGTAGCAGATGCAGGTCAGCACGGAGCAGTTACGATTGCAACCAACATGGCAGGTCGTGGTACCGATATTAAGCTTGATGAAAAGGCAAAAGAAGCAGGCGGACTCTTAATCGTCGGAACGGAACGTCATGAATCCAGACGTATTGATAACCAGTTGCGTGGTCGTTCCGGTCGTCAGGGTGATCCCGGTGAATCCAAGTTCTATATCTCTTTGGAAGACGATTTAATGAGATTATTCGGTTCCGAAAGACTGATGTCGGTATTCAATTCTCTCGGTGTTCCGGAAGATCAGGAAATTCAGCATAAGCTCCTTTCCAATGCCATAGAAAATGCACAGAAGAAGATCGAGAACAACAACTTCGGAATTCGTAAGAATTTGCTTGATTTCGACCAGGTAATGAACGATCAGAGAGAAATCATTTACGCGGAAAGACTTCGTGTTTTAAACGGCGAATCCATGCGTGATGTTATCTACAAGATGATTACGGACATTGTGGAAAGCTCGGTAAATACCGTAATCGGAGAGGATTCCGCTGCAGACAATTGGGATTTGAATGAGCTTAACAATCTTCTTCTTCCGATTATTCCGCTTGCACCGATTACGCTTGATCGGATAGAGAAAAAGAAAAAGGCTTCTTTAATTCAGCAGTTAAAGGAAGAAGCTACCAAGCTTTATGAAGAGAAGGAAGCATTATTCCCGCAGGCAGAACAGATTCGTGAAGTGGAGCGTGTCATTCTTCTCGGAGCCATTGACCGTAAGTGGATGAACCACATCGATGATATGGATCAGTTAAAGCAGGGAATCGGTATGGTGGCATACGGACAGAAGGACCCTGTTGTAGAATATAAAATGGCCGGATATGACATGTTCGATGCCATGACGGATGCAATTAAGGAAGAGACCGTAAGACTGCTCATGCATATCAAGGTAGAGCAGCGTATCGAGCGTGAACAGGTTGCAAAGGTTACCGGTACCAACAAGGATGATTCCGTTCAAAAAGGACCAAAGAAGAGAGATGCGGAGAAGATTTATCCGAACGATCCCTGTCCCTGCGGAAGCGGCAAGAAATATAAGAACTGCTGCGGCAGACAGTAAGAGAGTTAAAAAAAGAACTACAAATGTAGTGGAAATGTAATGCGAAAGAAACTACAAAGGTAGTAGTAACAAAATGTTTAATAATTAGAACTACGAACGTAGTTGAAAGCAGTAACAGAAGGTAAGAGTTCCGCATGATTGTAGAGTTGGATGCAATAAAAACCGAATTATTAAGTTATGAAGCACCTTTGAAAGAAGTGCGGGATTCTCTTGACCTTACGAATAAAGAAGAGAGAGTCAAAGAATTAGAGCGTGAGATGCAGGAGCCGAATTTCTGGGATAAACCGGAAGTGGCGAATGAAAAGACAAGGATGCTTAAATCCTTAAAGGATGATATTGAAATTTGTAATCGCCTGACCGCTTCCGTTTCGGATATTTTGGACTTAATTGAAATGGCAAACGAGGAGAATGATGAATCTTTAGTAGAGGATATCAAATCCGAATTTGCAACCTTTAAAGATGATTTCGAAAAGATCCGTATTTCTACACTGCTTTCGGAGGAGTATGACAGGAATAATGCCATTCTTCGTCTCAATGCAGGAGCCGGCGGAACGGAGAGCTGTGACTGGGCGAGCATGCTTTACCGTATGTATACCAGATGGGCCGAGAGAAAAGGCTTTTCCGTGGAAGTTCTGGATTTGCTTGACGGAGACGAAGCAGGGATTAAGTCCGTTTCTTTCCAGGTAAACGGAGAGAACGCATACGGATATTTAAAAGGAGAGAAGGGTGTACACAGACTGGTACGTATTTCTCCGTTTAATGCACAGGGTAAGCGTCAGACATCCTTTGTTTCCCTGGATGTTATGCCGGAATTATCCGATGATGTGGAACTGGATATTAATCCGGAAGACTTGAAAATCGATACCTACCGAAGCTCCGGTGCCGGCGGACAGCATATCAACAAGACTTCTTCCGCGGTACGTATCACACATATCCCAACCGGCGTTGTGGTTGCCTGTCAGAACGAGCGAAGCCAGTTTCAGAACAAGGATAAGGCAATGCAGATGTTAAAGGCTAAACTGGTTATGCTGAAGAAGGAAGCACATGCGGAAAAATTATCGGATATCCGCGGTGAAGTTAAGGAAATTGCCTGGGGCAATCAGATTCGTTCCTATGTATTACAGCCTTATACCATGGTAAAGGATTTAAGAACCGGTGAAGAAACAGCGAATGCAGCAGCAGTCTTGGACGGAAACCTGGATAAGATGATTACCGCTTATCTGAAATGGAAGAGCCTGGGCGGTCAGCCCGTGGACGTGACGGACGCAGAGTAGCTGATTAGCACCCTAGGAAAGAACTATAAAAGTAAAAAAGAAATACAATAACCTAAAAAAGAGAACCTTCGCGGTTCTCTTTTATTACAAATTTCTGATGTTCATTTAAAAGAATGGTTGTAATATGCCTAGGAATTGTACCTAAGAAATAATGCAATCGCGCCCCTGATTCTTGCCCTTATATAAGTTGCGGTCCGCAATCGTAATCAGATCGTCGATTTTTTCCTGTCCTGCAAAGGTAGCCATGCCGAAGGTCATGGACATATGGAAAATAACCCCTTTATCGGCAAAAAAGGCTTCTCGTTTGATTTCTTTCGAAATGTTCTTCACGACTTCATAAGTATCTTCCCTTGCCATGCAGAAGCCCATCAGAAATTCTTCACCGCCCCAGCGGACTGCAAAATCTTCCCCTTTGCAGTTTCGTTTCAAAATCTCGGAAATCTTGATTAATACGGTATCGCCCATATCATGTCCGTATTTGTCGTTGACATTTTTGAAAAGATCCAGGTCGCCGATTACAATGGTGAATACCCCGTAATTATCATGGGCATCTTCCCAAAGTTTAATCAGGCGCTGGCGTCCGGCACGTCTGTTATAAAGTCCGGTTAACGGATCGGTACCCATCAGGTTTTTGATGGAATTACCGGCGCTGACCGCATGTGTGGCAAGGTCCGCAATTTCATCGTTTCCTGAAAAAGCAAGGGGATTCATTTCCTGGTCGGCCGTCTGTTTCTTTACCAGTTCTTCCATATATTCACGAATGACAATCAGTCTTTTTACGATTTTTTTTGAGAATACCGTGATTAATAAAAATGTAATCAAAGCCGTAATTAATGTGAGCAGTGCGATTTCGATATAAAAGATTCGGTTCATACGGTAGAAATTCTTAAGGGAGATGGCAGAACCTACCATACCGACTACCTGTTCTTTATTGTAAATCGGAACATAAACGCATAAGTAACGTTCGTTTCCGATGATATTTTTCTCCGTGGAAACGATGTTTCCTCTGAAAACTTCGGTAACAATGCGGTTATCTGCAAGAACCGTTCCGAGTCTTCTTTTTCCGTTTTCGTCAATCATGGTGGTCATGACACGGTTATTTCCGTAGAATAAGCTTAATTCCACGCCGAAAGCACGTTTTTCATTTTCCATAAAAGGCATTTCATCCTGCATTTTGATATCACCGCAGTAGAGTTCTCCGCTGTTCATGTGATAAATGCCGTTGAAGGAAGAAAAATGCTCGGCAGTCAGAACGGCGACTCCGCGAAGGCTTGATAATGTTTCTTCCACAGAGCTTAAGCGGAGAGCGTAAAGTCCGATACACACGAAAAGAATACCCATTAAGAAAATCGGTACCAAAGTAATGTTACACATCTGCAGCCAGAGTTTCTTTTTGCGCTTCGGTTTCTTCCTTTTTTCGGAAACTTCTTTTTTTCCCGGCTCAGTTTCTTTTGCGGAAGTCACATCATTTGCATTCAAAGCATTTTCTTCGGATGTTGCAACTTCGACTGCGGCTTTTTTTTCTGATTCAGTTTTTTCAATGTTTTCTGAATTCATTTATTTTTCCTAATTAAACTTTATTATTAATTCTGTGTTTGCTTCTCGGCTACCAGATTTAGATAGAAATGTGCATAGGTGCTTTGGATGAAAGGACTGATCCAAAGAAGTGCAATTCCTACCGAAAGGAAGCATAACAGTAACATCGGCAGCATGCTTAAGGAGAGCAGTACATATCGGAAGTAATTACCCTTCATCAGCCAGAAACTCATGCGGATTGCCTTGGAAAGCGGCATATTCACGTAGTCCCCGAGAATATAGTAAAGCGGCATAAAGGGAACCGTAATGAGATATGCTGCCAGATATCCAGCCAAAAGGAGAGATACGGTAATAATCATATGAGGCATGTCTTCCGCAGATGCATCCAGTGTAACCGGATAAAATGCGGAGTAAATAAAACCGGGAAGGGAACATAAAAACCAGATTCCCTGAAGCAGAAACGAAGCTTTTAAAACACGGTCCGGACCTTTCCGGAATGCGGAAAAGAGTGCACCGACGCCGGCCGGTTTATCTTCGGAAAGTAGCGTAAAGTAGCGGATTCTTCCTGCAACTAAAAGTCCCAGCATGATATTTATAATAAAAGATATGCATTTTAACAGAATCTGTGCCCAGATTGCATCGGAAAGAAGTACGCCGGAAAAACAAAGTGTAACACTGAATTTAACAACGTAATACACCAGCGTAATCAAAACGGGTGCATACGGATTATTCAGTATGGTTTCCCTTGCAAGTCCGCGTATTTCGGAAAGGCGTTTTTTATTTACGGCAGTTGTTTCACTCATTTGTTACGCCTCCCGGATTCTGGATGGGATTTTGCAATTCCGGTGTAACCGGAACCGTATTTTGCAATTCGCCCGGATTCTCCAGGGCATCCCGCATCTGTTTCATATATTCATCAAAGCTTACTCCGTATACCTGTCTGGAAACTTCGTCATATTTTTGATGCATTTTTGTATCATGGGATACGGAATAAACGCAGTAGCCACAGAATACAAGGTTTATAACCAGAATAATTACGGAAAAGAAGATGGTCAGGTTATTGTACCAGTCATTTTTCTTACGTTTCCCTTTTGCAAGATAGGCAAAGAAAATGCTTAAGGGTGCAAAAAGAAACGGGAAAATAATGGTCTGGAACAATAAAGAAATCAGTGATACGAAAAAGAACGTGGTACCGAGACGGGTAGCACGGAAATGCATCAAATCCTTGGTAAAAGTATTCGAATTATCTTCGTATTTATCATCGTTTGGCATGTTTGATTCCACGTAAATTCTCCTTTTCCATACAGAACTATATTTTACCACATTTTCGCCCGATTTTCAATTTTCGCGGGAAAGCTATTATTTGGGTATTTGCGTATTTTTCGGGAATTTGATATAGTAGGTTGCGTACTTTTGCAAGGGAGTTATCGGATTTCAGGCATATTATGAGTACAAAAGAAAAAGATGTGGAAATGACAAAAGAAATGCAAACAGAAGAAAAAGAAGAAAAGCAGTTAAAAATACAATCAAAGGATAACGCATTGCATGAAAAAGGCGGAGTAAAGGAAATTCTCGGGTGCCTCTTACTTTTGGTTACCGCGCTTATCTGGGGTTTTGCCTTTGTTGCACAGAGCAAGGGAATGGAGAGCGTAGGACCTTTTACATTTAACGGCATTCGTTCTTTTGTCGGTGCAATTGCGCTTCTGCCGGTGTTGATTTTTAACAGGACTAAAATATTTAAAGTTTACAATGCAGAGCATGAGGAGATTACGAATCCCGGAAAAAAGAAAAAATACCTGCTTTCAGGCATTCTTGTAATCGGCATTGTCTTTTTTCTTGCCACGAGTTCCCAGCAGATCGGTATCGGACTTACGGACAGTGTGGGAAAAGCCGGTTTTATCACGGCATTATACATCGTTCTGGTTCCGCTTCTCGGCATTTTCTTAAAACGACGTCCGGGGATTATTGTGTATGCCTGTGTACTTGTTTCCGCCGTGGGATTATATCTTCTTTGTATTCCGAAAGGCAGCAGATTTACATTAAAAGCCGGGGATTTACTGCTGGTTGCCTGCGCAATCCTTTTTTCCTCACATATTATGCTCATCGATTTCTTTACGCAGAGAATAAGCGGCATTCTGATTGCATTCTGTCAGTTAATTACGGTGGGATTGTTTAGTTTAATCGGGATTATTTTCTTTGAACAGCCGACATGGGAGAGTATTCGTACGGCGATTCTTCCGATTCTGTATGCCGGCGTGCTTTCAAGCGGTGTCGGATACACATTTCAGATTCTCGGACAAAAATACGTGGAACCGACCAAAGCATCGCTTATTATGTGCATGGAGTCGGTGTTCTCGGTTTTGGGCGGATGGCTGATTATGAAACAGACGCTTACACTGCGGGAGGGAATCGGCTGTATTGTGATGTTTATTGCAATTTTAGTTTGTCAGATTTTCGGGAATAAAACGGCTGCCCCGGTCAGAGACAAGACGAAGGAGTGATTTCCACTCTGACAGACCGGCCTTAAATTCCGCGTTGTCGCTCATGGTGACAATGCGTTTTTTTATGCCTGTTATATGATTGATATTAAGAATGATTTTACCGGATATGAAAACAAAATGATCGAATTCGGATAGAATTTGCCCCAGATCCTCAATTGTACAGAGTTCTTTGATTTCCGTATCATCGGACAATTTGATACGGATGCAGTTTTTATCGGGGACTGCATAGACAATCCGGTCCGGAAGAACGTAGTGTGCGCGTTTTTCATCGCGCAGTTCCACGGTACGGGGTTTTGATTCAAACATCACCTGAGCAC
>CADANR010000038.1 GCA_902789265.1 uncultured Lachnospiraceae bacterium
ATCGATATTATCCAAAGAGAACAAAAACTGATAATACAAAGGATTCTCATAAAAGAAAAGTACATAACTTTTACCTAATTCCAGCAATATCCTCTCCTGTTTAGAACAATTATCCGCCGCCTCTTTCAAAGTCGCAAAAAACTGATTTGTAATGTAGTCTCGCACTTCAGATAAAAATGCCTCTTTATTTTTGAAATGTGCATACGGCGCTGCCGGGCTAACTCCGGCAGAATCTGCCAATTTTCTCATGGAAAGAGTCTCTGTACCGTATTTATCTATATACTCCAGACCTTTTTCAATTAATTCTTCTTTTAGATTGCCATGATGATATTTATCAGATTTCACTTTAATCTCCTTTCCGCATTAATCTTAACACTGTTTAGATTATACATTTAAATCTAAACAGTGTCAAGATATAAAAAGATGTCATATTTTCTAAAATACGACATCTCTGAAATAAGCAAATTCGTAGCAGGTTTTATAATTATTCATGTTTTTATGCAGACATCAAAAACGCTATACAATTTTAAATTTGGGTTTAATCGACCAACATGTTCAAATAACACAATCATGATTCTATCTTTAATTATTACCTGGCTGATTATTGTTCGGAATAATATACTGCGGGACCCCATTGGGATTGACATACTGATTTCCGCCTTGCGTTGCTGCATTTGGATTAATATAGGCATTTCCGTATTGTGGCATTCCATTTGGATTGTAATATTGACTTCTCTGTTGTGCCGTAACATTCGGATTGCCGTACGGATTCACATAAGGATTATTGTTCCCTGCATTGTACGCATTATTAACCTGTTCCTGCTTTTTATTCTTTTTCGGCAATTTTTTCGCCTGAATGAACAGCCGGATTGCCGAAATAATTTGTAATGCACTCTTAATCAGTACCGGAATCATAATGATGTATTTGGCCACCTGCATGATATTCCGGATGGTCTGGTCCGTTGCATTTGGAATATACTGTGTGACATAATTGCTCATCGTCCCATTGTAAACCATTACAGCCAGAACAATTGCAATAAGAATACCTTCAAACAGCCATGTAATAACTGCATCCAGAATCTGAAATACACCTGCTACTATCATATTCGTCTTAGGATTATTTTCACCTTTTAATTTACCTGAGGCAACAATTGAATTAATCAACGCCGTAATCCGAAGAATCGGAAAAATAATTAAAACCAATGCTATTGGAACAACAATAATTAAAAGAATTAGGCCGAATCCAAACGCATAGTTTTGTGTAGAACCCAATCCTCCGATAGTACCTGTAATAACAAAGATCAGAATGAACAATGCCGCTGCGGCAACAAAGTAAAGAAGCGCCCCCAACGTTGAAAGTATGTTTACGATGATTGAAAAAGTAATCGTTTTTTTCATACTGATTTCCCCCAGACTATTTCATATCCCCATCTTACAAATTCATTATACTAAAAATCCCATTCCACGCTTCTTCCGCTTCCGTACATACAGATGAAAGCATCTCCGTTTTCAATTCTCTTCGGCGGGCCCTCATAGCCTTGGGAGCTTAGTTCCTCAAATTCCGAAACTCTTAATTCTTCATCCGTGGTGGTTGCATAAATTTTTACTGTTTCACAATTTGTCATCAGAAGTGTATCCGGATCGACGAGATTAAAATCAATCATATAATAGAAATCAGGTTCCGAGGTATGATAATCCATTTCCTTTACGCAAATATCACGAAGCTGTCTTAACAGTTCTTCCAGTTCGGAGATTTGTTCATCGGTCACATCCTTATCCATATAGACTTGCAAACCTCTTCCCGAATAGTACAGATTATCCCCCGTACAACCATGACAATAACAATAAGAAAATATATGAGAATTAACCGCCTTTTCATATTCTTTCTGCCAGAAATAATGAACCGCAAGGGAATAATCCGTGGTTAAAAAATAGCCACTCGCAGTCTGGGCAAAAGATCCGTCCAGCGAAGCCGTACGGGGATTATAATCCACGCCAAATTCCAAATCGCGATCCAATGATCTGTACCTGTAAAGAATCGGATCAGCCCTTTCAATATTTTCTCCGCAGGCTGTTTTTTCGGCAAATTGATCCATTTCAGCATCAGTTGGATGATTAGAAGTATTGCTAGCACCCGAACTATTCGAGTATAAAATACACCCGGAAAGTAAAAACAACGACAGTATGCAAACAGTTATTCCGACAATTTGCTTTCTCATTATGATAATCCCTCCAATGTCTCAAGCCGTTTTGTTGCAAGGAACATTTCCAAAAGTTCTTGAAAACTCTTTTCCTGAATCCCTTTTTCCGACTGTCGAAGTGCCTCTTCCAAAACATCATTCAACATAATCATCTGGCTGTTATCCAGATATTTCGTCATCCGCTGCATAATGTATCATCCAAACTGATTTCTTCCCATGGATTACTCATAACTCTCCTTTATTCATCCAATCTGACTAATAAAAATCTAGCTACGTAAAAACTCCAGGACTGCCCGATTAAACACTTCTGGTTGTTTGCTTGCTATAAAGTGATTTCCCTTGAGAAAAACAAGTTCTGAATCCGGAATATTCGAAGCAATTAACCTCGTATGATCTTCCTTTATCATATCCTTTGTACCGGCAATAACCAATGTCTTTGCTTTAATCTTGGCAAGTTCTTCCGGCTCAACGTTGGGATCGTTTACCATCAAGCCGAGCATTTCTGTCTTCAATCTTGCGGAATCACTTTTTGCGGCAGATTTCTTTGCAAACTTATAACCGATCTCAATAGGAATCTGTGTGGATCGTTTCACTCCCTTCGGATTCAGATTCGCCCCATTTAGAATCAATCGTTTTACTCTGTCCGGATAGCGAATAGCAAAAATCAGGGCGATATTGCCGCCATCCGAAAAACCAAGCAAATGTGCCCGTTCTATTTGGTGTTCGTCCATAAACCCCAACAAGTCATCGGCAAATTGGCGTATGGTAAAAGGTTTATCGCCTCTCGGTGTTTTTCCGTGACCTCTGGTGTCTATTGCGTATATATGATACAGTTTGGAAAACTCGTCAATCTGTCCCTGAAAATAGCCGCAATTCTCACCATTTCCATGGAGCAAAATAAGCGGTTCTCCATTCCCTTTTTCTGTAAAATAATGTTCGATGTCCATCTTATTAATATCGTTCAATCCCTCATCCCCATAAATAATGATTTTTTGGTTTAGTCGACTACACATTATTGCCCTATCTGTTCTTTATCTCAATTCTGTCAAGAATTCCTTGTACTCCGACATCCTGATGCGTCAGATACATGCGATTTACATCTTCTATAAATACAAAATCCGCTCCGGTTTTTTTCTTTATTTTTTCTAAAGAGAACCCTCTATCAATATATCTCATAATCTGAGAAACGAGCCCGTACATATCGCTTTCTTTTTGAGTTTCTGATATTTCTTCATTTAGTATCGTCGGCTTTGCATGACCATAAAATATCATATTCGGCTTACAGGAAAGTAACTTGTTCCAACTTTCTTCAATCTGAGTTCCCTTATGTAGTTCCAGTTCGTATAAAGGATTAAGATCACCGACAAATAAAAAACCCTCATCCAATAGGAGCGATATACTATCATCACTATGTCCGGGCGTATCTATCAGTTCACCGTTTATGCCAACACTTTTCAAAAAAGCTCTGCTGTTCGTTACGGATATGATTTTCAAATTATCATCTATGATAGGTTCGAATCTTTTTTTCGAATCCTTAGTTAAAATACCATCTGAAGAATGCACATAGTTCTTTTGAAAGTCCGTTATTACAATAACCGGACCATAATCTGCAATTTCCTGCGCGATACCCATATGATCCGGATGAAAATGTGAAATCAAGATATAGTTTATGTCCTGTATTCTCTTTTTATTATCTCCCAACGTATTACAAAATGCAGAAAAAGTACCGGTCCAACCTGTATCAAACAGAACCGTCCCGATGCAACCTTCAATTAAATATGTATTTGTATTTGAATACTTTAATTCTGTAATAATACTTTTTTTCATAATAATTATATCACTTATGCTTCTTCTGATAGATTCCGATTATTTCACCTTCAGCCAGTTGCTTATTTGTGGATTACCGGTCTGTAAATCTGAATTTATAAACTAGCATTTATTATATTATTATAGATAAAAATGTAAAATATCCTTTTTCCGACAGTTAATATAAAATTCAGTTTTTGTTAATATTCCCACCACATTTTCCTGCTAATATTTTATTCAAATATAACTATTCAGGAGGGTTTTAGTATGGCAAACAGAGTCATTCTCAACACAGTATCTTTTCACGGAGCCGGGGCAATTAAAGAAATTCCCGGTCTTGCAAAAACACGTGGTTTCAAAAAAGTATTTATCTGTTCCGATCCTGATCTGGTTAAATTCGGTGTCACAAAAAAAGTAACGGATCTTCTTGATGAAGCTTCCATCCCGTATTCCTTATACTCCGACATTAAGCCGAATCCCACCATTCAGAACGTACAGGACGGTGTTGCTGCATTTAAGGCAGCCGGTGCCGACTCCATTATCACTATCGGCGGCGGTTCCTCCATGGACACCGCAAAGGCAATCGGTATCATCATTACCAACCCCGAATTTGAAGATGTCCGCTCCCTTGAAGGTGTAGCACCGACCAAAAATCATGCGGTTCCCACAATTGCGGTACCCACTACTGCCGGCACAGCCGCAGAAGTAACAATTAATTATGTTATTACGGATTTGGAAAAAGAACGGAAATTTGTCTGCGTAGATGAACACGATATCCCCGAAGTAGCCATTGTGGATCCGGATATGATGTCCACCATGCCGAAGGGACTGACCGCAGCAACCGGAATGGATGCGTTAACTCATGCCATTGAAGGATATACCACCAAAGCAGCCTGGGAAATTCCGGATATGTTCCATCTGGAGGCAATTCGTCTGATTTCCGCCAACTTACGCGGTGCGGTGGAAAATACACCGGAAGGAAGAAACGGCATGGCACTTGCACAGTATATTGCCGGTATGGGATTTTCCAACGTCGGGCTCGGAATTGCACACAGTATTGCACATACTCTCGGTGCTCACTATGATACCCCGCACGGTGTTGCCTGTGCCATGATGCTCCCCATCGTTATGGAATATAACCAGGAATATACCGGTGAGCGTTTCAAAGAAATCGCAAAAGCAATGGGTGTTCAGGGTGTGGACGGAATGTCTCAGGAAGAATACAGAAAAGCAGCCATTGATGCGGTAAAACAGCTTTCCAAGGACGTCGGAATTCCGGAAAAACTGGATAAAATCAAAGAAGAAGATCTGGATGTTCTGGCGGCGGATGCGTTTGCAGATGCCTGCCGTCCCGGAAATCCGCGCGATACAAATGTTGAAGAATTAAAAGAACTGTATCGTAAAATCATGTAATAAAAAAAACATGTTATTGTGCAAAATCATGTAATTAACATGAAGCAACAAAATACCGTATTAAAAACTCCCCGCGCCGGATGGCATGGGGAGTTTCTTTCATCCCGGCAGGTAACAAATACCGTATACTCATTAACTTTGTCCGGGTTTCTTATTCTTTTTTACAATAATGACCGTGACAGTCACTATAATTACCAAAGCGGCCACAATGCCGATAATCGCCAGTGTTTTATAACGCGGGTCGGAAACCGGAATCATGATATAAGTTGCACCGTTATCAGGCAGAGATGTCGCAATATAACTGCCTCTTTCTTCTGCATCAAGTTTCCGGATTTCTCCGTTTTCCCCGTCCTTGATTTCCCATATCTCACAGTATTCAAAAGGCTTATAAAGACGAAGCGTATAAGCAAAATCTCCGCCGGTTCTTCCTTCTTTTGTCAGGTTACTCTCCGTTACCCCGATATGATATCCCCTGAAATCC
Organism: uncultured Lachnospiraceae bacterium; assembly: GCA_902789265.1. GTDB lineage: Bacteria > Bacillota > Clostridia > Lachnospirales > Lachnospiraceae > UBA3766. Next base: position 5,902 of record CADANR010000038.1, read on the forward strand.
TTCGCACCACTCACTTCCGGAATCTTCGATTTCACGGAAGAACTTTCAACCGGCGTAACTTCAACGCGATCTTCCGAATTAAACTTACCGCCGATAAACGCCACCTCGTTTCCGTCATCCGTAACTCCGGAAGAAAGAACCGTAATACTCGGCAGATACTCTGCTTCCACAACCATATTGCCGAGCACGGTAACATCCGTTAAATCCGGCCATTTTACGAACCCGTCTTCCCTGCCCTCTGTTTCGGGACAGGATTCGGATGACAAAATCTCACCGTAAGGATATTCTTTCTTTAATACGATTTCATCCTCCACACGATAAGTAACGGTTAAGTGCTTATATTCCGCCGGAAGACCGTCAAAAGTACAGAGTTCCGGATAACTGATTCTTTCCGCAATATCGTGATAGTTGACATCATCAATCCCGTAATGGTCTTCGGATACAAAACGGTTCCCGCGGATGTCCGCAAAATCAGCTTCCTTTGTCAGTCTGTCCCTCGGCACTTCTCCCGCAACGGCTCCTGTATTGACCCCGTTGCACCTGATGACGGGCATGGAGATGCAGTCTATGATTTTATTTCCGGAACCGGCAACTCCGCCGACATAATTCTCCCCCGTTATGGAGCAGAGCACATATCCTTTTTTGATACTACCTTTGGAAACGCCGCACAGACCACCGACATAATTTCTCTCTTCCGCACTGATTTCGCCGAACCCGCGACAATCATAGAGAATTCCCTGGTCCATGTAGCCTGCTATTCCGCCGGTTTTATCCTTTCTGGAGGAAATAAATCCCTCGTTGGTACAGCCGCTTACCACACTTACCGTGGAATATGCCTCACCGGTCTTTAATCCGAATGTAATAATCTGGTTGCTTTCGAGGTTCTCATCGTCCACCGCCATGGCTCCGACGATTCCGCCGGTTCCGATATCGCCCTTCACCGTTCCCTGATTGATGCAGTTTATGGTTTTTCCGGTAATATCGAGATTAACTGCCTCCTCGGACAAATCGGAAAAAATGTAAGATGCGCCTTCTTCTTCCATGCCCTTTGTAATATCGTTTAAAAGCTGATAGGTGGAGTCCAGTCGTTCATCCAAAGCCAGGATGTCATCGGCTAATATGTCTTTGTTCTTTCCGGCATTTTTTTCGACACGGTCCGTTAAAGCTGCCATCCGGTCCATCTCCCGGGTAAAGGAGACTAAATCGTCTGTCCATCTTTCATTTCCTTCAACGGATGCATTCACCCTGTTTTTTACGGTCTGTCTTTCGTACTTTTTCTGGTTAAAACGGACTTCCGGAATTTTCGGAATATCGGTAACGGGGATTCCGTTTTTCAGGGTTTCCTTATCCGTCTCAATGTGCTCTTTATCGGTTTCGGCATACTCATTCACGGTCTCCCCGGAATCCGTAATATCCCCTGCAAGGCTTCCGGCATGGTCCCTTATGGCATCGGCTCCCGTTTTAAGTGCCTTTAAATCCGCATCTGCCTCTTTTCCGGCCTTTTCCACATCCGAAATAAGTGTATCGACATCGTCCGCAAGAGCGTTCGCCGCAATTCTGATGCTCCGGCTCTGATCGACTTCTATATACGGTTCCTGCTGTCCGATAATCCCGCCGATATCCTTCTTTCCGTATACAGTACCCTTATTGACGGAAGACATGATAATCCCTGCCTGACGTCCGGCAATACCACCGACATTGTAGCCGGCATGCTCATATCCGATAACGGCATCATTTAGCGAATCGTGAATGACTCCTGCGGAATATCCCGCAATACCGCCGGTATCTACACCGCTATGAATACTGATTAAATCATCCTTATCCTCCGTGCTCTTCAAAAGAGAATTCTCGGAATTTTCATCGTCCGTCTGAATCCACCCCGCACTGTTATTTACATTTCCCAGATTTTTGCAGCCTGAGATCGTTCCGTAATTCTTTCCTGCAATTCCGCCGGTATAATAAAAACCGCTTATCTGTGCATGGTTTTCACTGTTCCGGATGAATCCGTCCTCCTGATTGATTCCGACAAGCCCGCCGACTTCCGTTCCTGCACTGACGGTTCCGTTCACCCTGCAGTTCTCGATTACTCCGGCATTGATTCCCGCCAGGGCACCGATACACTGTGCTTCCTCACCGGAATGAATTCCGGCATCCAGGGTCAGATTTTTCACAAGTCCTTCGCTTCCGATTTCATTGATGAAACCGTTAATATAATTATCACCGCTGTAACGGTAATTCTTAACGGTATGTCCGTTTCCGTCAAAGATTCCGTTAAAATACGGAATACTGTCAAAATGACCGACAATACTGATATCGTTTGCTAAGAGAATCGTCTTGTTTAAGGACCAGATATCATCATGACAGGAATCCGCCACTTCCATCAGTTCTTCCTGGGTGGAAACCTCTATTACAACCCTGTTCTCATTTTCTTTCCCTTCTTCCGGCGAGGCTTCCTCCGTTGTTTTTTCATTCTCTCCTTCGGCATGGACAACAGGTACACCGAAAGCGGAAAAAAACACGGAACATACAAGCATCATGATACAAATGAACGAGAGAATTTTTCTTTTACGCATTTTCTTCACCTCCCGGCAGTAATTCCGCCGTTTCCTCCGAAACCGTTTCCGTTATTTCTCCCATCGATACGACGGCATTGACTTCACCCTTGACAATGGCATGCATGGTTCCGACTACCGTTCCGTTTACATGCCCCCTGACGAGACCGTCCACACGAACGGTTCCGAACCTTCTGGTAAGCTTAATAGGCGAAGAGAATTTGAAACTGGTTTTTTCGATAATTTTCTCTCCGACCATAAGTACCTGGGGAAGTACAAACATAACCAAAACGATTGAAATAATCGTACCTCTTCCAAGGCTTTCTCCGATTCCGCTGATTGCACCGTTGGAAGTCATTTTTCCGATGGCAAAACCGGATAAAATCATCATGGAACCGGAAGTAATAATTGTCGGAAACGCGAAGTTCATGGTTTCTATTATCGCTTCCTTCTTCGAACGGTATTTTCTTTCCTCCGTATATCTGCCGGAAATAACGATTGCATAGTCGATATTTGCACCCATCTGAATGGAACTTACAATCATATAACTTAAGAAAAACAGATTTTTATGCTCCAGTGCGGGGAATGCAAAATTCATCCAGATTGCTCCCTGAATGACTAAAATCAGCAGCACCGGCATGCCGGCTGAAAGGAATGTAAACAGAAGCACCGCAAGAACTGCCAGTATTGAAATCACGCTTGTAACCACGCTGTCACGTTCATACGATTTCTTCAGGTCATATTCGCTCGTCGCGTTTCCGATTACCAGGACCTTATCTTTTTCATAATATTTTCCAGAAATATCATGCATCTCATCCAGAAAAGCAAACGTTTCATCACCTTCTTCCGGAAGAGTCAGATAAACAAGCATACGGCTGTAATCTTCGCCCTGCAGCTGTTCCTTCGCCATGCTCATCTTTTCGTAGGCATCTCGAAGCTTCTCCTCCGTTTCGGAATCAAGGGATACATATCCTTCTTTTACTTCTTCATAAAGGAACATGACACTGTCGATCAGCGCAATTTTATACCCGGAGAATCCGTTTACGATCTTTGCATAATTCTCATCGTTCACGGCATAGCCCATATAAAGAAGTTCTGCCATCTCATAATCCACATCCATCAGTTCGGAAAATTCCCGGGCGGTAAGCATATCCGTCAGCATATATCCGTCCATCGCTTCCGTATTGCACAATCCCTGTGTATGGTCAACCTCAGGACGTTTTTCGAGTTCATTTAACAGTTTCCGTTCCGTATCGTAATTTCCCGAGGGCACGATTAATGCCACTACATTGGATTTTCCGAAACTTTCCGTAATCCGGTCCTCCGCGACCTGAACCTCGTTTTTCAGCGGGGTTTCAATCAGCGACTCTCCGTAAACAATCGGGCAGTTTCTCTGAAACAGGAATGCCGCAACCAGAATTACGACAAATAAAGGTGCAATGACGAAGCGGGAATGATAGTCGAATTTACCGACAAACGGAATCTTCGGAATAAAACTTTTATGCTTCGTTTTATCCATCAAAGGCCCGAATAAAACCAGAAGGCCGGGCATCAGCGTGAATACGGAAAGAAGACTTAAAAGGATTGCCTTGATCAGACAGATTGCAAGATCGGGACCAATTTTAAATTGCATGAACAGCATCGCAACCAAACCGCCGATGGTGGTAAGGGAACTGGCAAAAATCTCCGGAATCGCCTTGCTGAGTGCGATGATATCCGCTTCTCTTACCGGAAGGTTCTGATGTTCTTCCTTGTATCTGTTACAGAAAATAATTGCATAATCCAGCGATAATGCCAGCTGAAGTACTATTGTTACCGAATCGGAAATATAGGAAATGGTTCCGAGCAGGAAATTTGTTCCGGCTGACAGCAGTGCACTGGCTCCGAATGTCAAAAGCAGTACGGGAATCTCCGCATAGGTCTGGGACGTCAGAAGCAGAACCGTAAGTACAACTATCGCAACCAGAATACTTACAATGTCCATTTCGTGATTGACCAGTTCCGCCTTCTGGTCACCCATGGAAGTATTTACGTAAATGTCGTAACCGTTCAGTTCTTTCTGCACATCCTCAAGTGCGGCAAGCGCACGTTCATCGGTTTCCGGATAAACAAACGTAATATTATAAAGGGCCGAGAAATTATTGTAATGCTCCGATGTGTCATCAAAGCTTACCATGTAAATATCGCTCCTGCCCTCTAATTTTTCATCTATTTTTTTTGCTTCTTCCAGAGTAATGTTCGTAACCATCACATCCGCCGATCCATATGTTATGAACTGGTCTTCCATGAGGTTTAGTCCGATTGTGGTTTCCGCCGTATCAGGAAGAAATTTTTTCAGATCATTTTCCACTTTTACCCAGCTGGATGCGATCAGACTGAACACTATCGCAATTCCGAACAAAAGAAAAAACAGGTTTCTCCTGTCTACAATAAAAGTCGCTACTTTCAGCATTACATTATTTTCTGATTTCCCGTCTGTTTTTTTTTCTTTTATATCGCTCATGTCCGCTCCCGGCCGATTACGGTCATTCTTTATTTTTTTTATATTTCTCTATTCAACGCTATATTATAGTCCTTATTTTTTAAAATTCAATCTTGTAATGGTGCCTGACCCCATTACATGTCTTTGACCCAAAAACAATGTTAGCTATTAATATGTAAAACCGGATATTAATGTCTGATCCCTATAACTTTCCAGGTTGATTCTGATACAAAATATGTATCAAAAGCGACGGCCATAACATCATCCCAGCATTCGTTTATCTTTTTCCCCGAACACAATACTATCGGAAGTGTTGCTTCATCCCAAACAATATAGTATTGCTCCTTATCATTCAATGTTATCTTATCAGCATGCGGATGTATTTCTGAATCCGGAGAAGATGCAAGAGAATCAACATGTTCAATCTCATTCTCATCTTCAACAATGCTATACGAACTTAATGCTTCCAGGCATTCCTGTAACAATAAATTCTTCTGTAAGCTCTGCTTTCGTTCATTTATTTTTGCCTTTGTCTTTAATAATTCCAGTTTTTTCTTTTGTTCTGCATCCATTTCTCTTATCTACTCGCAAATTACTGTCAGTTAGCAATAAAATTTATTGTATCGTTGGCAAACTTTACTGTCCCGTATTCCTCTTTCTTCTCTTGATATCTTCTAACTACAAGACGCCCTTTCTCAATTCCTTCAAGACGATAATTATCAGGAAAACCATCCAACATATAAAATCTGTCATTTATGTAATCATAAACCACAACAGAAACTCTCGGCATTCCGCTCCCGAAGAAAGCATCTGTGCATAAATCTTCCGTTCCATCTCCTGTTACATCAAATAGATAGATGTCTTCATTTGAAGTGTACATGGATGTAGGTAGTTTTCGACAATAATCATTTAGTTTTTCCTTTGCTTCTTCGATTGCGGTATTTTTGTTTTGACATCTTTAAGTTTACTAAATAGTCCCATTTTTTCCTCTTTTCTTCTATTCTCTTTTTCTCTCAATGAAAACAGATATAATTATACATGATTTTATGCAGACATCAATAAACCGCTCGGGGGGCGTTTTCGCTGTATGCTTTTTTTCATTTTAGCATACCTTTATGCAATATTTTAGAAAAGAATCCTGCTCTTTTTCAAGCATCATTTTTCCCTCCATATTCGCCAGATGAATACTTTAGTCAAGACGTTAATAAAATATGGATGTCGCCACAGGGACAGTCCCCGTGGCGACATTTCATTTAAATGAAATCTAATTTGCAAAGCCAATCCGGATTACGCCGGTCTGTTTTTTTCGTGAAGGTGCAGCCGGGATATCTTCTTCCTCAATGGTAGTAAGGAGCTTTTTGGTAATCTCCGATCCCTTGATACTCTCAAGTCTCAGAGCCAGGTTCATCTCGGCTTCTTCTATGAGTTTACGGACGAAACGACCGTTTCCGTAGTCATTGTCTCTTGAGACATTCTCATAGATTCTTAAGAGCTTATCCATCGCGGCATCCGTAATCTCATACTGCTTCTTGGAAAGCATAAGCCTTGTGATACCGCATAATTCCTCCACGGAATAATCTTCAAAATGGATATGAAATGCGATTCTTGACGACATTCCGGGATTTCTTTCCAGGAACTCCTTCATCGGTTCCGGATAGCCTGCGAAGGTGACAATAACCTTATCCCTGTTATTTTCCATCTCCTGAACGATGGTGTTGATTGCTTCATCACCATAGCTGTTCTTATGATAGTCGCAAAGGGAATATGCCTCATCAATGAAGAGTACCCCACCCTGCGCTTCTTTGAACTTTGATTTCACCAACGATGCCGTTTTACCGACATATCCGCTGACCAAATCGGCACGACCGACCTCAACGAAGTTGCCGTTTCCAAGGACTTTTTCATCCTTCAGGATTTCAGCAAGGAGTCTTGCTACCGTGGTCTTGGCAGTACCGGGATTTCCGGTAAATACCATATGATACGATGCTTTATCTCTGGGAATCCCCATGTCCACGCATCTTTTATTCATTTTAAAGTTGGCTACCGCTTTACGGATTACATCTTTAGCGGAAGTAAGTCCGATCAGCTGATCCAGTTCCCCGGCAGCCGTACCGTATTCTCTTTCTTCCTCCAGGCCTTCTTCCAGGTCGGTTATGTCGTCCGCATCAATTAAGAAGAGGTCCTTCTTTTTAATTCTGCCGGTATCCTCACTCTCCGGAAGAATTCTGACGGACTGCTTCCGGATGGCATTTTCAATCAGGTTTCTGACATATCTGCCGTTACCGAAATTGTCCAGGCAGCACACCTTGGAGAAGTTGTATCTGGCTTTATCCATGGCTTTCTCAGTCACAGTAAAGCCACGTTCTTTCACCATTAATTTGAAAATCTCCATCAGCTCATCTTCCGTGTAATCCGGAAAATCAACCCAGTACGGAGTACGGCTCTTCATGCCTTCATTCTGCTCCATGAATTTTTTCATTCTGTCAGTATAGCCCGCAAGAATGACGATAACATTGTCTCTTTGATTCTCCATTTCCTGAATCAAAGCTGTCATAGCAGGATCACTTTTTAAGGAGTATGCCTCGTCCACAAAAAGCACGCCTCCTTTTGCAGCCCGGAAAGAATCCATAAGGCAATCAATGCCAAACATTCCTTCAAAATCCAGTCCGCTGCGCACGACAAATGCGCCGCTTTTCAAGATGCCTTTTTCTTTTCCGATTCCGGCAAAGAGATTGGCAACCGTAGTCTTTGCACTTCCCGGGTTTCCGGCAAAAACCATATGCATACAGGAGCTCTTCATTTTTTTATCCGCACGCAGTTTTCGTTCTTTTTCAACGATGTTGTTGGCGATAATCTCATCAATCTGCTTCTTGACGATATCAAGGCCAATCAGATTTTGAAGTTTGTCATAGGCAGACTCTGCATTCTCGTCCCGGTCGAGCATAAAGTCATCCGTCATTTTATATGGAAGATTCATTACCTGTGTACAAAGACACCATGCATCAAATTTGGCATAATCGTTTAATACATCTGTCTGGGAAAATTCATTGCCCGGGAAGAGCTTCATGAATTCCCCGGCTTTGTTAGAATATTTTGCATAATCAGACTTGCCGATTAGTGTCTTCATGTAGTTTACTGCGGCTTTTCTGTCTCCGGTTCCTTCGCGGAGCTTTATGGGAATTACGTAATTTCGAATTTCCGACAGAACCTGGAAAGAGAAACCGGGATGGTCCATGTTGTAGGTAAACACAAAGAGACATTTGTTCCGGTATCTTTTCAAAAGATTCAACAGATATTTGCTAACCATTCCATAGCTGGTCGGCGATTTTCCGAATCGCTCGGTCAAGTCAAACACAATGACTCCGCCGATATTATTATCAAGGATTTCTTCCAGATGATTATTGGAAACGCAGTATACATCCGGTGTCATGTTACTGATAATTTCCATACGTCTGGAACTGATTCTTTTTGCTTTTAAAAGCTTTTGCATCAGACATTCCGTAATATCTGCCACCGCTTCCATACTTCTGGCGGAGATGACATAATGAAACGGATTTCCGGATAGCCCGGTATCATTTACATAGGTATCGATATTGTAGAGCTCATCCAGCAGACTCTTGTCATAGATTCCGCAGGGCACATGGGCGCTGTCGGCGATGATTTTTTCATTAAAATCATAGCGAAGATCTTCCCTTGTATTGTTTTTATAGTAATCATAAATCCAGAGGTTTGAAATTTCACGAACCCTGTATAAGCTCTGCATGAAGTCGTGTCTTCTGGTTTCTTCGAAATTTTCCAAAAATTGATACATGGTGATTTCTTCAGG
>CADANR010000039.1 GCA_902789265.1 uncultured Lachnospiraceae bacterium
TTCCGTTGTACAAAGTTGCCAGAATACAGGGATTAAAGCCGTAGGTATGGTTCATCGGAAGAAATGCAAATGTCGGCGATTCCAGAATATTGTTTTCCAATGTCCCCCTGATATTCGTGATGACATTGTACTGCGAAAGCATGACGCCCTTCATCCGCCCGTCGGTTCCGGAGGTGGATGCAAGGACCGCAAAACAATCCTTATCGGTATCCTTTACATCCTCAAAGAAATCTTCTATGGGATACGGTTTCTTAATGATTTCCGCATAGTCCGAATCAATATTGTACCGTCTTAAAGACAGCAGTCTGTCTTTCACAACATTGTCATCATTTTCACCGGAAAGCTCCGATAATTTCTTCGCCGTTTTATCCGTTACAAAAACAGCATCCAGATCAAAACGGCTGATTAAATCCTTTAATGTTTCCGCGGATACTTCCCTGTCAATCGGGACGATTACGGCATTTAAAACGGTTGCCAGATAGATCACAATGTATTCATAGCGGTTTTCGGACATGATTGCGACATGATGACCTAAAAGGCCCTCATTTTTCAGGTACGCATAGACCGATGCCACCTGCTTCGTCATTTCGGCGTAGGAAATATCTTTAATTTCCTCTCCTTCGAAATAACGAAGCGCAACCGTGTCGGCATTCGTTTCGTACCGGCCTTTCAGCATTTCGAAGAAATTGTCATATATGACTGTGTCAAGATAAGGATAATCCACTTCCCTCTCCTAATTTCCGATTCTTCTTTCAGGACTTTATTAACTCTTTATCCGGCAATTTATCAGCCTTTAACCCAGGCATTCGAATCAGCATCCTCTGCCTGATCCACTTCGGGACTTAGCTCCGAAATCTCTTTTCCTTCGTCCTTAACCAGATTGGTAATCCAGATCCCGGTCCGGATTAAAATCGCGCCGAAGACCACCTTCAGGACGTCCAGAGACAGTGATGCCGCATAAATCTGATAAACATTAAGCTTCGTAAACCGGATCAGCAGAAAAACCGTAAGCACCTGAATTGCCCAGGTAAAACCGCTGTCCGCGATAAACGTGATAAATGTTTTTCCGCCGGAACGGATGGTAAAATACTGTGCATTTAAGAATCCCTGCAAAGGGAAGAAAAATGCAGTCAGCGTGATAAACGCGGTTGCCATATATTTTGCTTCCGGCACCACATCATAAAGCTTCGGAAAGAAAGGTGCCGCGGCAATCAGAATTCCGGATAACCCGACCGAAAGCAATGCCGTAAACCACATCAGGGAATTTGCCTTCCTTCGGATTCCCTTGATTTCTCCGGCTCCCAGCATCTGTCCGATAATAATTCCTACCGCACTTCCCATCGCAACGAATACCACATTCAGAAGATTTGAAAGAGATGCGGAAATTCCCATTGCCGGCACGACCGCCATGGATCTTCTTGATAAAAGCTGATTTGTCGTAATAATTCCGGCGGACCATAAAAACTCGTTAATCAGAATCGGAATGCTCTTTTTTATTACCGGAAACAATACCTTTCCTTCCACAAGGAGCGTTCTGTATATTCCCTGCAGGAATACGAATTTCCCGCGTTTTAAATGACTCCAGATTACGATGACGGCAAACTCGATAAATCTCGAAATTACGGTAGCGATTGCAGCTCCCCTTACATCGAGTGCGGGAAGTCCGAAATGACCGAAAATCAATACCCAGTTAAAAAATACATCCGCCGCAACTCCGCATACTCCGGCAATCATCGGCATTTTGCTTTCATTGTTTTCACGAAGTGTCGACGAGTATACCTGTGTCAGTGCAAAGGGCAGAAAGCCGATCAGCATGATATTTAAATAACTCCTGCCTTTACTGAGTGCCAAAACCGGATCAACACCCTGTGCTTCTCCCTTTAAATAAAGCCCGATAAAGAAATCACCGAAGAACCAAAATGCTGCGATTCCGGCAATCACGCAGGCAATTACCACCCAGATTTTAATCCGGAAGGTTTTTCTGACACCTTCGATATCATGATTTCCGAAGTACTGTGCACCGAAGATTCCGGGGCCTGACAGTGCTCCGAAGATTGCCAGGTTAAATACAAAGATAAGCTGTCCGCACATGGAAACGGCAGATGTACTCTCCGTTCCCTGCGAGCCGATCATAATACTGTCGACTAAGCCCACCGCATTGGTTATTCCGTTTTGAATCATCATGGGCACGGCCAGTGTCAGTGCCCTTACGTACAGCGCCTTCCGCTCCGCGCTGAGAATCTTTTTCATATCTGTAAACCTTTATTCTTTTTCTTTTCTTCTCTGTTTTTAATCATCAATATTTTATTATAGCATTTTTCTTGATTTAATCGTATAATTTTTCCAAATTAACATGAAAAACAGGGGAATTCAGATGATTATTTCGGGAAACAAAAATTTAGACTTTACCATCGAAGCACCGGCTTCGAAATCCATTTATCACAGGGAACTGATTGTACGGTTTCTTTCCGGAGATACAGGCAATCTTACGGATCAGGAAGGGGATAACGAGGACATCCTTGCAACCCGTGGCTGCCTTCGTGCACTGGCAGATGCAGGTAATACCAATTCCGATACTGCAGTTCTTCCCTGCAACGAAAGCGGCTCCACCATTCGCTTTATGATTCCCGTAGCAGCAGCCTGTCTTTTAAGAGAAGGGCACGAAACAAACGTAAAAGAACTGGTCTTTACCACAAAGGGAAGGCTGTTTGACCGCCCCGTAAAAGAGCTGGCAGACGCCCTCTCTCCCATGGGAATTACCATTACAAAAAATGAAACCGACCGGAGCATACATGTAACAGGTTGTTTGAAAGCCGGTGATTTTACAATTGACGGAAGCGTTTCTTCCCAGTATATTTCCGGCCTTTTGATGGCGCTTCCCTTATTCGATACCCCCTGTACCATTCATGTAACCGGCGAATGCAAGTCCGTGCATTACATCGAATTAACGCTTGATGTACTCTCCAAATACGGCTGCAATGCCGATTTTAAAGACAGTACGTATTACCCGAAAACAAACGGGTATTGCTCCGAAGAAGGGAACGAAACCCTGAATGCACCCTTCAAAGTGGAAGGAGACTGGAGTAACGGAGCATTCTTACTTTGCCTGAAGGAATGGAGCAATATTACGGTTACGAATTTAAACCCGGATTCCAGGCAGGGAGACCGTACAATCACAGAATATCTGAAACTGGTGCAGGATAAAAATGCACATCCGGAAGTTACCTGGGACTGTACGGATACTCCTGATATTGCACCCTATATGGCGATCGTGGCTCCTTTTTCCTTTGGAAAGACTACATTTACCGGTATCGGAAGACTCAGAATAAAAGAATCCGACCGCGTAAGGGCCGTTCGCGAACAGCTCTCTGCAGTCGGAATAAAAACCGAGGAAACCGAAAATTCCCTTACGGTTTATGAATATGAATCGCCCAGAGGCGACGAACTTCCGAAGCCTTTAAAACTCTCCTCTTATCATGATCACAGAATGGCGATGTGCGCAATTTTACTTGCCGTGATTCTGAAAACGGAAGTGGAAATCGATGATGTGGAATGCTTAAAGAAGTCGTTCCCGGAATTCTTAAATTACTATCTGCCTGAATATTTTACAGAATAATATAAGAACTCTTCTGCGATTCTGCTTTTTCGTATGCTTTATTCCGGCACAGAATTTCCCTTATTGCACTCAGGATGCACATACTGACCGTGCTTCTTCGTTGCCCCGTTTCCGTACTGGATCGAAAACTTCGGGCAGTGATGAAGGCATCTGAAACAAAGCTCGCACTGTTCTTTCACCCAAAATGCCTTTCCGTCTTTTATTTCAATTGCGGAAACCGGGCAGTTTTTTGCACAGAGTCCGCATCCGATACAAGTATCTTCAAGATGGAAATTCTCACATCTCCTTGCACTTTCAAATGCGGAATCCGTAAAGGTTTTCATGAAATACGGAGCTCTCGGTTTCTGGTGATTTCCAAGATCCCTTCTCCGGATTCTCTCAATTACCTTCTGAATTGCAACATCGGCCCTGGCATTCTGTGATGCCACCTTTTCCGGATTGCTTAAATCAAACCAGACCGTCCAGTTATCCGGCATTTTGATGCTGTAGGATGCATCCAGTAAAATCCCGTTTTCCGCAAGAACATGCCTTGCCTCTTCCGCACTGCATCCCGGCGTTGTGCCGTATGTCGAAATTAAAAAAGTATAATTATCGCCGTTTAAGGTAATTTCCGCATCGGACATAAATCTTCTTACAATGCCCGGCAGTTCCCAGAAATATGTCGGCGTTACAAATCCGAGCATCTCTTCTTTTTTCAGTTCTGTCGTTAACTCCGCCTCTTCAATGGATACTGCCCTGTCGCCGATTGCATTTGCAATCCGGTTCGCCACATGTTTGCAGTTTCCGGTTGCGGAAAAATAATAAATCATGAAAGTTCTCCTATGTCATGTAAATTCGTTGTCTCCTCATATGACATTTTTCTTTGTTATTGTAACATGTTATAATAAGCCCGAATGTGAAAAGTTTGAGAATTATTTCAGGAAAAATCAACAATCGGAGTAAACTTCATGGAGAAAAAAATGTTCACTGTTCCGCAAATTGCCTTTACTATACTGTTTTCCATACTTGCCCTTTTGTGTCTCCTTTACGGAATCACCATATTCTTAGTGCAAAGCGGCAGTAATTTCTTCACGATCTGGTTCGCGGGAACGGCTTTTTTCTTAATTCTTGCAATTATGGCATTCTTCCGGCTGTTTACAAAAATACCCGTGCCGGTACGCATTATTGCAATTGTCCTTTGTTCAGCAGCCTTTCTTTACTTCCTTTTTACGCAGATCCTGATTCTGAGGCATTTCAATGACAAAGCACCGGAGAATCTCAATTATATTATCGTTTTGGGTGCCCAGATTCGTAAAGACCGTCCTTCCTGGGTTTTGCAGTTTCGCCTGGATACTGCAATCGATTACTTAAATGCCAATCCGGATACAATTTGCATCGTCTCCGGAGGACAGGGACCGAATGAGCATATATCCGAAGCGGAGGGAATGCGAAATTATCTTTTGGAAAACCATATTCCGGAGGAACGGATTGTTATGGAAAATAAATCCAAAAATACAATTGAAAATATTTTATTCTCAAAAGAATTATTAAAAGACGAAACATCTTCGGTCGGAATTCTGACCAATAATTTCCACACCTACCGGTCCGTAGCGCTCGGAAGGAAACAGCTCAAAAACCCTATATATGGTATTTCCGCTCCTTCCTCCCCCAGGTATCTCCCGAACAATATGTTGAGAGAGACTGTCGGAATCACGAAGGATGTTTTACTGGGCAACATGTCCTTCTGATATTTAATTCATCAAAAAAGGGTTTAAAATGACCGAAATAGTCATATTTGTTTGAATAATTAAATCTCTTTTTAACTTTCTAAATCTTCCGTTTTCTTTCATTTTTTAATAAATACAATATTTAGAGACCGGATTTTGACAATTTTCGCAATAATCTGCAGTCATTTTATTAAATTATTAACCCTTCCGAGAAGATCTGTTTACATTTTTCTATGGCAATCCGTGTGTCATAATGTCACGAATTCATTAGAAACCTTGACATTTCCGGTTACCTTCTGTATTATTTTTTTATAAAAATTTTATTAAATATTTCTAAAACTTTTGGGAACAATTTATAAAGTAATCGGAAAGATTTTATTAAGAATGAGGATTCTTGTTTATGGAGAAAATCGCGGTAGCAACAGACACAAACAGTAGTATTACTTTGGAAGAAGCAAACAGCCTCGGCATATATATGATGAAGATGCCCTTCACCATTGACGGAGAAGAATATCTCGAGGATGTAAACTGCACCTATGAGGAATTCTGCAGCCGCCTGGATGCCGGCGCAGATGTTTCAACTGCCCAGCCTGTTTTAGGCGATTTGCTTGACATGTGGGACGAACTATTAAAGACCTACGATAAAGTCATCTACATTCCCATGTCTTCCGCACTCAGCGGATCCTGTGAAACCGCCAAAGGAATGGCACAGGATTATGACGGAAAAGTTCTGGTCGTTGATAATAAAAGAATTTCCATCTCCCAGAGACGTTCCGTTATGGATGCACTCGTTATGATTGAGCACGGTATGAGTGCAGAGGAAATCAAAACCTATCTGGAGAATGATTCCTTTAATTCCAGTATTTATCTTGCAGTAAATACTCTGGATTTATTAAAAAAGAGCGGACGTGTTACCGCAACCGCTGCTACGATTGCTACCATTATGAATATCAAACCCGTTCTTACGATCCAGGGCGGAAAGCTTGATTCCTATGCAAAGGAACGTGGCATGAAAAAAGCGGAGAAAATCATGCTCCATGCAATCGAAACCGATCGGGAAAAGAGATTTTCCCAGGGTAACAACGTAATCTATGCTGCTTATTCCGGATCCGAGGAAATCGGCAAAGCATGGCTTGAGGATGTCAGGGACTATTTCAAGGATCCCACCATTGAACTCTACCGCCTTCCGATCAGTATCGTATGTCACGTAAGCACCGGCGTACTCGGAATCGGTGTTATGGGATATTTAAGCTGAACAATCCGATATACCTGACACAGACATATCTAAATTAATTAAGACAAATTTACCCATCCGTTTTTCGGATGGGTTTTCTTTTTATACACGGGTACACAAAACAAAATTACTGTTCTGTTTTATTTAATTCCCTGTCAATAGATTGCCTGTATACCGAATAAATGCTATAATATGTTAGTTATATCTAACGTTTTAAAAAGATTATAATAAATATTAACGAATCTGTTTTCCGGAAAGGCTTCTCATGGATAAATACTGTGTAACCGGCATGAGTTGTGCCGCCTGCAGCAGCAGGGTGGAAAGTGCCGTACGAAAATTAAATAATGTGAATGAAGTAAGCGTCAATCTTTTAACCAATTCCATGACCGTCATCGGAACCGCAAAGCCCGAGGAAGTCATTCGTGCGGTCGAAAATGCAGGGTACGGTGCTTTTATTGACGATAAGAATTTAAAGGAACAAAAGAAAACAAACAACGGCAATCAGGAAACCGCAACCATCCGTAACCGCCTGATTGCATCGCTTATTTTCCTGCTGCCGCTTATGTACTGCTCCATGGGACATTCCATGTGGGGTTGGCCCCTTCCGGAAGTCCTTTCCAATCCGGTTGCAATCGGCATTATTCAAATGCTCCTTGCAGGGATTGTCATGCTCATCAACCAGAAATTTTTCGTAAGCGGTTTTAAAGGAGTCCTTCATCTTGCCCCTAATATGGACACCTTAGTTTCCATGGGATCCGGAATTTCTTTTATCTGGAGTTTTATCATTCTGATTCGAATGACAAATATCGTTCTTTCCGGCGATTTTACGGCGGCGCACGATTTACTGCACAGTCTCTATTTTGAATCCGCTGCCATGATTCTGACACTCATTACGGTCGGAAAAATGCTGGAATCCTATTCCAAGGGACGTACCACGGATGCATTAAAGAGCCTTGCAAAAATCGCTCCCGACAAAGCATGCGTTGTAAGAAACGGAAAAGAAATGATTATTCCTGCGGAATTAATCGCAGTCGGCGATATCTTCTTAGTCCGTCCCGGAGAACGCATTCCTGCAGACGGCGAAGTCATCGAAGGCAATTCCGCAGTGGATGAATCCTCCATGACAGGCGAGAGCATTCCCGTGGATAAGAATGTCGGCGACATCCTGTTTACCGCAACCATCAACCGCACGGGACTGTTAAAATGCAAAGCGACAAGAGTCGGTGAAGAGACATCCTTCGCGCAGATTGTACGTATGGTAAATGATGCATCCGCAACCAAGGCACCGATTGCAAAGATTGCAGACAAGGTTTCCGGCGTATTCGTTCCGGCAGTGATTTTAATCGCAATCACGGTTGCCGTTGTTCATATGATTCTGGGTTCGCCTTTATCTTCCGCAATTACCTATGCCGTATCCGTACTCGTCATCAGCTGTCCCTGCGCACTGGGTCTTGCCACTCCGGTTGCGATTATGGTGGGAAGCGGTGTCGGTGCAAAACACGGCATCCTTTATAAGAATGCAACAGTCCTTGAGAATACCGGAAAAGCCAATGTGGCAGTCCTTGATAAAACCGGCACGATTACCTCCGGAATTCCGAGCGTTACGGAAATCCATCCGATGGATGTAACGAAGGACGAACTGCTTTTACTTGCAGGAACACTGGAATCCGGAAGCGAACATCCCCTTGCAAGAGCCGTTACGGCAGCATTTGCGGATACCGGAAAAAATCCCGAAAGGCTTACGGATTTTGAAATTCATCCCGGAAACGGATTAAGCGGACAGATTGAATACACATTGAATTACACTGATAATCATTCAAATGAAAACGATAGCGAAAATAAAAATGAAATCATAACCAAAACGGAAACGGTCTACGGAGGAAACTTAAAATACCTGCTCTCCTGCCCTTTATTGGAAGATGTACACGCGCGTCTTAATTCCGATGAAACGCGAAAGCTGCTGGAGGAAATTGCGGACTCCGGTGCGACTCCCACACTTTATGCAACCGACAAGCAATTCCTGGGAATCATCGGAATCGCCGATCCGTTGAAGGAAGATGCCGCTGCTGCCGTTAAGTTATTAAAGGAGATGAAACTGGAAGTCATCCTTCTCTCCGGCGATAACGAGCGTACCGTAAAGGCGGTTGCAAAGAAAGCCGGAATCGACCGCGTTGTGGCAGAGGTTTTACCGACCGGGAAGCAGGATGTCATTCGCGATTTGCAAACCGAAGGAAAAAGAGTTATTATGGTCGGTGACGGCATCAACGATGCCCCCGCACTGACTGCTGCTGATGTCGGAATTGCAATGCGTTCCGGTACCGATATTGCCATGGATGCCGCAGAAGTCGTCTTAATCAAGCAGGACGTCATGGGAGTTGTCGATGCGATTCATTTAAGCCGGAAGGTAATCCGCAATATCCACCAGAATCTGTTTTGGGCATTCTGTTACAACATCGTCGGAATTCCCCTTGCAGCCGGTGCATTTGAACCTTTCTTCGGATGGCACTTAAACCCGATGTTCGGAGCCGCTGCCATGAGTCTTTCGAGTTTCTTTGTGGTAAGCAATGCACTGCGACTGAACCTGGTGCATTTTCCCAGGATTGAAGAACCGGATGAGGAGAATAACGAACAGGAAATAATTCCACCGAAGAATACGAAAGAAAACAAAAAAGAAAACAAAAAAGAAAAGAAAAGAAATAAGAAAACAAAAGAAAGCAAGACAGAAATAAAAACAGACTCAAAAGAAGAAACTGATTCAAAAACAGGAACTGAAATCAAGGAGAACGCAGCTATGGAAAAAACACTGGTAATAGAAGGTATGATGTGCCCGATGTGTGAAAAACACATGAGAGAAGCATTGGATGCAATGGACGGCGTAACCGCAGGCAAGGTAAGCCACGAAGAGAAATGCGCCGTTGTGACACTGACAAAGGAAATCTCCAACGAAGACTTTGAAAAGGTTGTTACAGATACCGGATACAAGCTTGTAGAAGTGAAATAAATTTCTGACAGAATAATACGTTTCAAATACAATCAGGAAATCAAGTACAATCAAAAAATTAAGTATTGTCAAAAAACCATAATTAAAAAATCATAATACACAAAGGAAAATAATCATGACAGGCTCTGAAAAGAAGTACACCAATAAAAGTAAATTAACGGTCCTGACCATCACGCGCGTAGCTCTTCTTGCCGCCGTAATCTGCGTCTTAGGACCTTTATCCATTCATATTCCGATAAGCCCCGTTCCAATCTCTTTGGGAATTCTCGGAATCTTTCTGGCAGTATATATTAACGGATGGCTTTACGGAACATTAAGTGTATTAATCTATTTATTAATCGGTTTTGTCGGCGTTCCGGTATTCTCGGATTTCACCGCAGGGATTACGAAGCTTGCAGGTCCGACCGGCGGTTATATGTTAGGCTATATTCCGCTTGCTTTGATTGCCGGATTCTTTATTGCGAAATTCGAGAATAAAATCCCCATGCATGTACTCGGCATGATTTTGGGAACCATCGTCTGCTATGCCTTCGGAACCGCATGGCTTGCAATCTCCTTAAAGATGAGCCTGCCCGCCGCACTGATGGCCGGTGTTGTTCCATATATTCCGGCGGATATCGTCAAAATGGTCATCGCAATCGGAATCGGAATTCCGGTAAGAAATGCGATAAGAAAGATAATGTAATAAAAAACCTGCAAATCCATTTTTGGACTTGCAGGTTTTATTTTTTTGATGAAAATCCTTATATTCTACTGCAGGCTGAACTTTCCTCCGTAATTTGCAATAATCGATATATACCCAAACACAAAAGAAACCACAGAGTAAATCAGGAAAAGCACCATTCCGATATTTCCCCATGCAAATTTCATTCCGCCGTTAACCTGATCCGGTGAGGTTTTTATCACTGCTTTCTTCTTTACAAGGAATATAATCCAAAGCACAATTCCGGCTAACATAACCGTTCCCATAAAACTTGTCCAAAGGAAATAGGGTACCATTTTCGGAACTATCTCCGCTGCAAGTGTCATAAGCCTTTCTTCCAATTCGGGGTTCCCGCCGGAAAGCAGATACTGCTGACTGACTTCCGAATACTCTGAAATTTTATCCGCTCCCACAGACAAATACGGTTTCGCTACTGCCATGGTAATTACACTGGTGGAAAGATTTAAAATCATATGAAGTCCGATGGTATACCAGACCTGTCCGGTACGAATATAAATGTATGCAAACAATCCTCCGATGAGTGCTGCAAAAAAGCACTGTGCAAAATTGCCGTGGAAAAGTCCGAACATGATTCCGGAAGTCAGAATTGCAACCCATTCTCCGTACCGGTATGTTCTGTCGATTAAGAATTTACGGAAAATAGTTTCCTCCACAATCGGAGCAAGAATCCCTGCCGTTATAATTCTCCAGAACGGATTGGAATTCATCATTACGGAACTGATTTCCGTACTTTGCATCGGATTTACGCCAAACGGAAGTGTTATAAGCAAATTTAAAGTAATTCCGATGACCGCACCTACACCGATCATTGCAGCCATGAGAGGAATAAATAACAGATATTTGCCGACGCTTAATTTATGTCTTTCCGGTTTTACCACTTCCTGTTTTCTTAAAACCAGAAACAGAATCGGAAAACAGATCACATACATCGGTATTATAATATTTAAAAAAGGAAACCAGCTGCTTTCCGAAACATCGATATGAAGAACATTTTTTCCGAAAAGACTTCCCAAAAACTGAAGGAGTGTAACAACCACACCGAATATGGTGATTGCTAATGCATAGATGCTGTACATCTTTTTCATCTTTTTTTCGTTGCCGGATTTACTCCTGAGTGAATTCTCAACAGGATTTTCAACCGGCGGTTCATTTAAATTGTCCATTTCGATTTCGATTTCCTTTCAATTCCCTGAATATACATTATTCCCCGTGGCATTTCCCCTTCATTGCGCAGTTCTCACATCCGCAGCCGCAAGTTGACTTCCCGGCTTTTTTATCCTTCACAATGGATAATATAATTGCCGCAAGAATCCCGGCTACAATAAGTGCCACAACTATGGTTCCGATGTTCGCCATAATCCAATTTATCATAAATTCTTCCTTTTTTCCACTAAACCCGCAGTACAGTCTGTTTCATTTTCTGTTTTTCTTTCCCTAATATTTTTCACATTTAGGCGTTTTTCTTAATCGGAGATTTAACCCTCTTGATGAAAAGCATATAAAGCATAGCCAGTAAGAACAGAGATGAAACCACGATTCCCGGTATGTTTGCATGCCCCGTAAAGATGCTGCCGAACTGATATATCATAAGCGAAATAACATAGGCAAATCCGCACTGCCAACCGATTGCAAAGGCAGTCCATTTAAAGCTGTTCATCTCTCTTCTGATTGCCGCAATTGCACCGAAGCAGGGCGCACAAAGGAGATTGAATGCAAGGAAGGAATATCCCGCAAGTCCTGTATAGGATGCCGCAATCGCTTCATATTTCGGTACTTCTCCGCCACCGTATAAAACTCCCATGGTACCGACGATATTTTCTTTTCCTAAAAGTCCCATAAGGGAAGCAACCGCTGCCTTCCAGTCTCCCCAGCCGAGAGGAGCAAAAATCCATGCAACCACCGAGCCTATTTTTGCCATGATGGAAAAATTGATTTCATCGCCGGTAAGCATTCCGAAATGTCCGCCCACGAATCCGAAATTGGAGAAAAACCAGACCATAACCGTGGACAAAAGAATAATCGTTCCGGCCTTCTTTACAAAGGACCAGCCTCTCTCCCACATGTTTCGGAAAACATTCGATAAAAGCGGCATATGATAAGGTGGAAGCTCCATTACGAAAGGGGACGGTTCGCTGACAAACGGTTTCGTTTTCTTAAGCATCAGACCCGATAACAGGATTGCCGCAAGTCCCATAAAATATGCACTGACAGCAATTAAGGGAGAACCCTTGAAAAGTGCCGCCGCAATCATTGCAATAAACGGAACCTTCGCACCGCAGGGGATAAAGGTCGTTGTCATAACCGTCATTCTCCGGTCGCTTTCATTCTCTATGGTTCTCGATGCCATAACACCGGGAACACCGCAGCCGGTTCCGACCAGAATCGGAATAAAGGACTTTCCGGAAAGACCGAATTTACGGAATGCCTTATCGAGAATGAATGCAATTCTTGACATGTAGCCGCAGGCCTCTAAGAATGCCAGCAGGAAGAATAATACCAAAAGCTGCGGCAGGAATCCGAGTACCGCACCGACACCGGCAATAATTCCGTCCACAATCAGTCCCTGCAGCCAGTCCGCACAGTTGATTTTGATCAGGAGATTTTCCACAACCACCGGAATGCCCGGGATGAAATGTCCGAACATGGTCCACCCCTTACCGAAGAGACCTTCGTTTGCCCAGTTTGTAAGTAAGGTTCCGGGTGCAAACGGAGCCATCGAAAGGAAATATACAAATGCCATAATCAGGACAAAAATCGGAAGCCCGAAAATACGGTGTGTCACCACGCGGTCGATTTTATCCGAAACCGTCATGCCGTCTTTGTTTTTTCTGGTATAACACTTTCCGACTACAGATGTAATATAATTGTATCTTTCATTCGTGATGATGCTTTCCGCATCATCATCCAGTTCCTTCTCCGCATAGGCTATATCTTTCTCGATATGCTCTCTGGTCTTCCCGGGAATCTCCAGTTTCTTTAACACACGTTCGTCACGCTCGAAAATTTTAATTGCATACCAGCGCTGCTGTTCATCCGGCAGATCATGTACACAGGCTTCCTCGATATGCGCAAGAGCATGTTCCACTTCACCGGAAAAAATATGCTTCGGAACAACTATTCTGCCTTCTTCGGCAACCGCAATCGTTGCCTCTACGGCTTCCATGATTCCTTCGTTTTTCAGTGCGGAGATTTCCATTACCTTACATCCGATTAACGAAGAAAGTTTTTCGATATCGATTTTATCTCCCGCTTTTCTGACCACATCCATCATGTTGATGGCAATCACAACGGGAATTCCGAGTTCGATTAACTGTGTGGTTAAATATAAATTTCTTTCAATATTGGTTCCGTCTACAACATTTAAAATTGCACCGGGCCGTTCTCCGATGAGGTAATTTCTGGCAACAACTTCTTCGGGAGTATAAGGAGACAGGGAATAAATTCCGGGAAGATCGGTAATGATAATTCCGTCTCTTCCTTTCATCTTTCCTTCTTTTTTCTCCACCGTAACGCCCGGCCAGTTTCCGACATACTGATTCGATCCGGTCAGTGCATTAAATAAAGTTGTTTTTCCGCAGTTCGGATTTCCCGCGAGTGCAATTGCAAGTTCCTTCATTTATGTTTAATCCTGTTCTTAAATACTTTTTTCGTAAATTTTGTATGCCTTTATTCCTCAACCTCGATCATTTCGGCATCAGCCTTTCTTAAGCTGAGTTCATATCCGCGAAGCGTCAGTTCCATCGGGTCCCCTAAGGGTGCAACCTTGCGGACACGGATTTCCACGCCCTTCGTGATTCCCATATCCATGATTCTTCGCTTAATCGCGCCTTCGCCGTGAACTCTGACAACCTTTGCGCTTTTTCCGACTTTAACGTCTTTTAATGTTCTCATCTATATATACCTTTCAATTGGTTTTAATGTTCTTTTTTTGTTAGTCTAAACTAACTTCCTTGGGTATTGTATCACTAGTATCTTTTCATGACAAGGAAAAAGCAGAAATTTTTCTAATTTTAATGAATCTGTTTCTCCGCCCTGTACTTTCCGGGCGTCATTCCCTTATATCTTCGGAACACACTGACAAAATAGCTCTGGCTTGAGAATGCCAGAATATTGGCGATTTCCGTCGGTGTATATTCCGCGTATTCCAGCATGTTTGCAGCGGTTTCCACTTTTTTTCGCATAATGTATTCCGAAACAGGCATACCCGTTTCTTTTTTAAAAAGTCTGCTTAAGTAACTTGAATCAATTCCGATTTGAACAGCAAGATCCTCTAAATAAATTTTCTCATGCAGATGATCGTATATATAATGAATGCATTTCACGATATGCGGCGAATATACGGTATTGGTACGAATTCCTTTCATACGGCGTGTATAATCCCGCACCATTTTCCGATGCAGTGCGGAAATCTCTTTTAATGTCGCGCATTTGTCCGCTTCCTGAATATAGTAATCGCTGATCATATATGCCTGCTC
>CADANR010000040.1:0-32383 GCA_902789265.1 uncultured Lachnospiraceae bacterium
ACGCATAAAAACGGGGTCTGCACATTTAAGTTCGACCCCGTCATAATTCTAAATATTTTTACGTTTTATGAAACAATTCACTATGCTTTCGCTGCAGCCTCGACTGTTCCCACAGTCTCAGGCTTTTCAACAACCTCCACGGTTTCCGCAGCTTTCACCGTCTCCGCTGTTTCATCGGAAAGCGGTATTTCCTGCTCCTCTGTTTCCCCTGCCAGTGCTACTTTTCCGGCTTTTAGTTCCTCCATATATTTCTTTGCATCCTTAAAGAAACTCCAAACCATGATAATCATGATGATACCAATCGGGAATGCCGAAATAATGCTGACACTCTGAATATTCAATCGGAAGAACGATTAATAACAGACACCATAAGAGTTCAATCAGTTTGTGAGGATCTTCATTTTCACCAAGTTTCTTGTAGCTGTAGCATGCTGCCGTATAAGCAATGGAATCGAAGCTTGTGGAATAGAACAGGATCATGGTAATCATGATTAAGATCAAAATAAATGTGGATCCCGGCATTGTCTTTACGATGTTGATAATCAGTGCATATAAATCTCCGGTCTGCTCATACATTGCGATGAAATCTGCAGCGCCTGAATTCTGTAATCCGAGGGAGTAGTTTCCGAGAATAACGAAGCTAACGATGGTGGAACCTACACCGAATACATAACCACCGAGGATTGTCTGACGAATGGTACGTCCTCTGGAAATGTTTCCGATAAAGAACGGAGCCGCAATACACCATACCATCCAGTATGCCCAATAATATATGGTCCAGTCCTGAGGGAAGTTATTGGCACGCTGAGGATCTACATATGTGGAAAGTTCGATAAAGTGCTGGAACATTTTTCCAAGGCACTGGAAACCGTATTCAATGATGAATCTTCCCTGTCCACCGACTACAAGTACGATTACCAAAAGTCCGAAGAATAAGAAAATGCAGGCCTTTGAAAAGAAGTTAATTCCCTTAAATCCGTGAAGTACGGAAAAAGTATATACTGCACAGGTAAGAACCAAAATGATGATGGAAATAACCGTGTGGCTAATCTGAATTCCAAATAATGTTGCGACAATTTCCGCAAGTAACGGAGTTGCTACACTGAAGGTGGTTGCAGTACCTGCAAGGAGTGCAAAAAGAGCAAACATATCAATGACACGACCTAAGAATCCGTCGGATAATTTGCCTAAAACCGGACGGCATGCTTCGGAATATCTCTGGCGTGTTCTCTTTCTTACATGAAGCATGAAACCAAATGCAACTGCAAGTACAAGATAGAATGCCCAGGGAATGAAGCTCCAATGGAAAAGAGGGAATACACCTGCCCAGTCTTCAACAGGTCCAAGCTCTGCAATATGATTATTCGTTGCATACATTACCCACTCTGCAAAGCTGTAGAAAAGGATATCTGCTGCAAGGCCGCAGCAGAACATCATTGCGCCCCAGGAAAAGAACGAATATTTCGGTTTTTCATTCGGAGAGCCAAGCACGATGTCACCATACTTTGAAAACGCCAGAAAAACAGAAACCAAAAGTGTCAGGATACCGATTGCAAGATAGAAAATTCCGACCGTATCTCCGAAAAAGAAACGGATTTGACCGATTACGGCGTTGGACTGCTCGGGAAAAACAAACAGAAGTCCTGCCACTGACATAATCAGGAAAAACGGAATCAGTGTGACCATCCAGTCGATTTGCCCTTTTTTCATTGTTAAATTCCTCCTTTTTATAAAACAACTTATTAATTAACTTGGATAAACATTACTTATAAATATTTCTTGTATGTATTATCGATTGCTGCCAGTTCCGTAAGATTGTCTATTTCTACAATATCCTCCGCCTTCATTTCGCGGATTCCGAGTTTATATTCCTCCGGATAACAGAACATTGCCACGTCATCCCAGTAAATCTGCCTGTTTTTCTTTTCCATGAACTCGATTTCCAGGTGATTTCTTAATTTCTTTCCGTCCTCTTCAGACCACCGGCTGATGGAATATAACTGCCATCCTTTCTTTCCGCCTGTTCTGGAACAACTTGTTACGATTCCGTCCTCAACCTGCATCAGCCATTCGTCTGTTTCACCCTCACACCAGACTGCATTGTATCCTGATCTTTCAAACTCCGGTGTCAGAATGGAACGATTAAAAATCATCTGGTCACCGTCTAAAATGATGCAGTCCTCCAGGTAATTTCTTGCCGAATAAAGGGAACTGATATTGTTACATTCGCTGTAATACGGGTTTTCAATCAGGTGTACTTCCGGATACTCGGCTTTCAGAAAATCAAATTTCTCTTTCATATATCCGACTACGATGTAAATCTCCCGAATGTTATTCGCAAGTAACCCCTCTATTACACTTTCAATCATTCTGACTCCGTTTACCGGAATCAGCGGTTTCGGTATCTCCAGAGTTAATGGATGCATTCTTTCTCCCGATCCGGCCGCCATAATTATTGCTCTTTTTACCGTGTTCAATTTCGTTCCTCTTTCATATCTAAAACTCTATAATTCACAATCCCCGTTACATCAGTTCTTTTGCATAATTATAATAATCTTTGGCAAAGCGGTACTGTCTTAAGGAGTACTCTCCGAATTCCACACCGTATTTCCTTTTGTATTCACACCAGTTCGACCAAAGGAGCCCGGATGCGGCCATATAGCAGTAAATTTTAGCCTTGGTCTCGTTATCACATTTTCCTTCAAAATAGATATCAATCAAATGATCCGTCTCTTCCTTAGTGTACATACTGTAAATACAGAACATTGCGATATCCACGTGTGGATCCTGCATTCCCGCATACTCTACGTCGGTAAGCTGCAGTTTCTCTACACCGTCTTCATAATAGAATAAAAAGTTATCACAGTTTGCATCAATATGAGTTAAGCAACGTTTCGGTTTTAAGGAATCAATATATTCTTTTAATTCAAAAACATGCTCTTTTGTCTTTTGATAATCCCGGTATATGGAAGGACTTCCTTCCCAAAGGGATTCGTAGAAATCAATTTCTCCGAAAATATTGAATTCGTGATCTACTTTCAAATTCATATTATGGAACTCATGAAGCTTCTTCATGCATCTTTTAAGATCCTCTTCATTCCTGTCGTCACAGCATCTTACATCGTTTAGAAAACGAGTGATTTTATAACCGGTCTCGGGATTCAAATATACCGGATCATCACAAATGCCGAGACCTTTGATTGCGTTATATACGGCCGCTTCCTGCTTTCTGTCAATCAACCTCTCGGTTCCTTCTCCGGGAATACGCATAATGTATTTCTCCCCGTTTACCATAAAGAGGAAGGACCGGTTCGTCATGCCCTTTTTCAGGATTTCAATATTTTTAACATCTTCATTTCTGCATCCGAAAATCTTTGTAATTACCTCAATGGCATCGGATTTCAGATGATCGGAATCCGCATCAAATTCGCGAAGCTGTTCATAGGTATTGATTTCTGTTACTTCATCTTCCTTTATGGTCTTGGCAAAAACAATCATTTTGTTTCCGACAATTAAGGCATCTTCCCAGAAGGAATCCGCATATTCATCGTTTTGATTCATTTCACCCAGTCTTTTGCTTAAGCATTCTGCTTCTTCTCCGACCAGATAACTTAAACCGACCATGGCATTTCCGTCTTCCTGCTCAGAAACGGAAATCAACTCATTTTTACGGTTCACACGAACGGAACTTTCCGCGTCCATCCCCTCGGAAACCATGTACCAGCTGTATAATTCATGCTTTTTAAACGGATTATTTTCAAACCAGACGTCAGCAGGAACAACATAGGTGTTTGCTATACTTTTGCTGACAAGACTTAAAGAAGAAAGATTGTTTTTTACGGTGTATTCATCATTTACGGCAAGTTTAACACCGAAATCATCAATTAAATATTCGAAAGATTCTTTCATGAAGCCAACCACTACAGTAATATCCTTTATTCCTGCTTCATGAAGCTGTCGGATTAAACGTTCAATCATGCACTCCCCTTTAATGATAAGAAGTGCTTTCGGGGAGGATAAATTAATCGGAACCATTCTCATTCCGATTCCTGCTGCCAGAATGATTGCGTTGTGCGGTTTTCTCTCTTCCAGCAGTTCTTTGGCCGCTTTGGTCAATTTGTAGTTTTCATTAAGAAGATCTGCATCGGAGAGATTTTTTAAGGCTTTGTTCACAGTTCCGATGGAATAACCGGAATTCTCGCTTAAAGACCTCTGATTTATATATTCATTTTCTGCTAAGGAAAGTAAAATATCAGATTCCTGTTTTCCAATTTGCAGTTTGTTCATTTTCACGAACATCCTCCATAAATATTTTCATGAACATCTACAATTGGAATAATAAAACACCTACAATATCTTGTCAAGTGTTTTTTTGCATATACCACTATTTGAGAGTCTGCTTAATACAATTATCCCTGCATAAAGCAGTAAACCAAAAAGACCTAAGAACAATCCTTCTTTAAGATAGGGCGTCATATATCTGAAATAGACATTATGATTTCCAGGCGGCAATATAATAAAGAAGTGGACTTTTTTTTTCCAATTGACTATACTTTTAGCAGATTCAATAATCAATCCGTTCCATACGGATATTACAGGAGAAAACCATGAAAAAGAAAATACTCTCGTTGATGTCAGTATTGCTGATATCAACATTATTAATTCCTTCTTTAAGTGCTTGTAAGAACAATACAACGCCCCCGTCTTCGGTCACTCCGAGCGAACCGGCAGGACCGGCGTCGCCTGTCGGACCGGACAGTTCCGAGGTTGTCAGTGCGCAGGGGTATGATGCTCCCATCCTTTCAGATACAATAGAAATCGACGTGAATAAGAATTCTTCTTTCACTCCCGTTGATGTAAAAACACTTCCGGAAGGTCTCGGGAACTTTCTTGCAGGCATGGCCTGGACCTGGGCAGAATACAATCCCCAGAACATAGACATCGTTAAAAACGGTGTGGCACTTATGTTGGGAGCTCCTTACGTTGTATGTGATTTTTCCCTTTACAGTGATTATATTGATGTTCCGGAATATGATAAATGCTACGATGACCCCTCATTCTGTAATTCGGACGGATATTTCGTTTATGATGAGGAAGGCGTTGACTGGATTCTTACAAATATCTATAACGTTCCTGATACGATTCTTTCCAAATTAAAGGATAATTCAGACAATCAGTTCCTGAAATACGAAAACAATCAATATCTGGCAGCCGGTGCCGGAATCGGCGGTGGATTCTTCATTTATCCGATTTATGCCGAAAAAGACGGTGATGTCTATAACATAATTTACCAGGAAGAAAATGTTTACACTCCGGGAGAACGTATCCCGAGATTTGCTGTTATGGAATATAAAACTATCGACGGAAAAGGTTACTGGACCATCAAGAGAAACAGCACATCACCGATTTT
Organism: uncultured Lachnospiraceae bacterium; assembly: GCA_902789265.1. GTDB lineage: Bacteria > Bacillota > Clostridia > Lachnospirales > Lachnospiraceae > UBA3766. Next base: position 5,411 of record CADANR010000040.1, read on the forward strand.
TGAGCCGGCAGAAGATGTGGATCCCTACAAAGAACTTGAGGTAGAAGGATTTACCGATGACGAACTCCGTAAAATGACAAATGATTATATTGAAAGTAAAGAAGGCGTTCCTGCACCTGAAATTGATATCTTCCCTTCAGGAGACGGAACCGTATCCATTCATGTATACGAAGAGGTTGAAGAGGAAGATGATAACGGCGAGAAGGTCAGCCACATCGCTACCTGGGCATGGTACACAATCGACCGTAAAACCGGAAAGGGAAACGATGATGTGACCGGCGAAGAAGTTGATCTGACAAAGTAACTTGCATACTTATTTCAAAAAGAAATCGGGAGGCTGCCCTCCCGATTCTTTTTATTGCATGATTTCTTCTTTAATAACACTATTCTGAAAATGTTTTACTACCCTTATTAATACTTATAATAATCATATCCTGCATAATCATATTCCGGATCTGTCAGGTAATAAACTTTTCCGTTAATCCTAAAGATACCGATTAACGCTTCACCATTTGCATTAAAGTACATCTGTTTTCCGTGAATGGTTCTGAATCCGGCCTTTCTCTCAACCGCACCGTCAGATCCGATATAGTATATTTTCTCCGGCCAGGAGCTGGCATCAAGGAATACACAGTTTTTCACTAAAATACCATCCGAGTTAAATGCATATAATTTACCGGATACATTAACAATTCCTGTCTGGGCTTTGCCGTTTACGAAGAAGTAATAATCATCACCAAGTTTCAGCCAGCCGTTTGCCTTATAAACTTCATTGCTTAAGGAACCATTCTTATTGAATTTATAAAGAACCCCGTCAATCAGCTCATATTCACTTCTGTTCTTGCTTCCGCTTCCGCTGTATGCATGATACAGTTTACCGTTTACGGTAATCCATCCGGTATTCGCACTGTGATCTTCACCGAAATAATATCCATCCTTCCATCCGGTTAATGTAAGATCAGCCTTACCATTTGCTCCGAAGTAATACTGTTTTCCGTAATAGACATTGAATCCAATGCCGTTTTTCCCATCTCTTATAAATGTCCATTCGTTTCCAATCTTATACCAGGTATTGTTCGCTACGCCCGTTGCCAATGTCTTAATTAATACTCCGTTTTCATCGAACTGATACAGATTTCCGTTGATTACTGCAAGAGGACAAAAACAATTATTAAATCCGTCTTCATCTGCATAATACCATTTTCCGTTTATCTTAACCCATTCATTCTTGGCAATTTTGCCGTCGGACTTAATAACAATATTATAATAAATCGTGTTCTTAAGATACTTTCCGTCTGCTCCGACAAAATATCCGTCCGGAGTTACATCGTTCGTCATCATTCTGCCATTATCACCAATATAGTATTGTCCAACCCATCTGCCACGAACTTTTACTCCGTTTTCATAATAGTAATACTGACCTCCGGAAAGTACCCAGCCATTCTTTGCAGGATCCACTTTTACAGCATGTCCGGATGCATCATAGTAAACACCGTTAAAGACATTGTCTGCAATCATTCTGCCCTCATAATCAAACGCATACTCATATCCTTTTATTTCTTCCGTTTCATCATATAATACTTCGCCTAAATACTCTTCACTTTCATCCGGATATATATAGTACCAGTCATTTCCAAGTTTATGCCATCCGGATTCTGTTACCATTTTGCCGTTAGCTGCAAAAATTCTATGGTCATAAACTCTGTCGGTAACCATGATTCCATTTGAATCAAAGTAGTACCATGCATCTTCTATCTCTACTAATTGTTCCCGCAGTAATTCTCCTCCGAGAACATAGTACCAAATACCGCTTTCAGGAGAATTCCAACCTTCCGAAGCTTCCATCCAGTAAGATCCGTCCGGCCTTAAGAGATAAAGTTTGTCATCGTAAAATACCGAACCTCTGAACATCCGACCGGTTTCATCAAAATAATACCATTTGTTATCAATCTTCAGTTCCCCTGTAGCCAGTGTTCCGTCTGCAGTAGCATAGTATTTATTATCACCGTAACCTTTTGCCCAGCTTCCGCATGCCATGGAACCATCCCTATTAAAGAAATAGTATTCGCCTTCTTCAACTTCGTATGCTCCATCGCAAAGTGCAAAACCGTTACTTCCGATATAGAACCATTTGTTATCAACCTGAATCCATTCATTCTGAACAAGAGATCCGTCAACATAATAAACCGGATCCAGGGAACTGTAATCGCTGACATAGAATAATCCATTCGGATTTTCTACTTTCTTGACTACTCCTGCGGTATCTGCTCTGAAAAGAACTCCCTCGCTATCCACAATGTAGCAACTTCTGACCATGGAGGGATTTAACAGATACGTATTTCCCTTATAATCGAAGAAACCGCTCACTCTCGCACCGTCAGCGCCAAAGTAATACCAATCCGAACCGCTTACGGAAAACACGGATGAATAACTGCCCGAGCGAACCAGTGCCCACTCTTCTTCATAAAGACTTCCATCCGGTCTTGCACAATAATAATTGCCGGTATATGTTTCATAGTCATAAATCTCAAACATGCAATCCTGATATAAAGCGCCGTCATAATTGAATCCATAAAGCTTTCCTTTTATTTCATAAACACAGTTTGTAAGCAAATTTCCATCAATGGCATAATACCATTCACCGTCAATTAAAGTCCATTGCTCATTTGCAACTGCAGTGGCAACACCTTTTCCGTCCGAAACATATAAAACATTATCTACAATCAGAGAAGCGTTTTCATATAACCCGCCATTATATCGGAACAGATATTTGACGCCTTTTAATTCCAACATGGTATCACGCGGAGCTATTCCTCCTTCTCCGTAATAATACCATTCGCCATACTCATCCTGATACCATTCATTCACGCAGAGTACACCATTCGATTTAGCTCTTATAAATACCCAATCTTCTAACTCAGAATCATAGTAACTATATTCATCATCAAGATAAATCCTTCCGTCATATGAGAAATAATAATAGTTATTGTTGACTTTCTCTATGCAATTCTCATAAACCGAACCATCCGCTTTAACATAGTACCAGTCTGATCCGACTAAAGTCCAAGCGCCTTTTTTCAGCAGAAATGCATGCCCTTCTTCATCAGAAACATATCTGTCACCATCAATAATTAAATGTGCATCTGTTGCAAGCATACCACCATCCCAAAAAAGATAATCTGTACCTTTAATGGTTAAAACGCAATCTTCCGTATTGGCTCTTCCGCCTTCACCGAAGTAATACCATTCATTAATTTCATACTCTTCATCTTTGTATAAAACCCACTCTTTAACATATAAAGGACCATCGGGACGAGCACAATAACAAACACTATCTCCTATTTCCGGATCATAGAGAGAAAAGAATTCATCATCATACATGAATCCGTCCCAGTCAAAACCAAACCAATTATTGCCAATCTTTTTAACACAATTTTCCAAAGGACTGCCATCAACATAATACTTCCATCCCATGGAACCACCGGATCTGGATTCCTGATGCCAGCCATCCTCAATAGCAAGTTCAACAGCTTCCTTTACTTCGGATCCATTTACAAGATCCGAAAGATCTTCCTCTGTAATTACTTCTGTTGCATTTTCTTCTGTTGCATTTTCTTCTGTTGCATTTTCTTCAACAATGTCTTCTACTACATCATCCGCTGCATCTTCTTCTGAAGTATCCTCTTCAGATACTTCTTCAGATACATCTTCATCTTCCGTTGCGGCATCCTCTTCTGTAACATCTTCTTCCACAACGTCTTCCGCTGTCGCATCTTCTGCAATTTCTTCCGTATCAGCAATACTTTCTTCTTCCGTAAACTCTTCACTTGCTTCGATTACTATCGGATTACTTAAATCCTCCGCCTCTTTCGCAAATGCTACAGTACTGAAAGATGCCGAAACCATCGATACCGCTGATGCGCAGGCAACTGCCTTCATCAGATTCTTTTTCATTCTGTGCATATTTTTCTCCCCCTTTTTAATATTATGCCGATATAAAAAAGCACATATTTATTATACCCCACCCGATTTTTTCAATTCAACCATATCGAAAATTATATACAAAATGGACATATTATTTAACATAATCTAGTAAAATATGACTATTTTTCTAATAATAAAACGACGTTGTAACCGGAGTACCGAGATAATAAATTTTTCCGTTAATATACTGAATTCCGGTTAATGCTTTTCCCTTTGAATCAAAATAATACTGCCTTCCTTCTATAATTCGGAATCCGGCCTTTTCCTCGATATATCCGGCACCTCCGACAAAATAATATGACACCGGATAGGAAGATGAATCGGCAACCACGCTGTTCTTTAAAAGGATTCCCGTATTGCTGAACGCATATGTCTTATCCTTGATTCTTTGCAGTCCTGTTACTGCCTTTCCGTCTTTGAAATAATACCAGCGTTCATTGAGCTGAATCCATCCGCTTGTCTGATAAACTTCATTTCTTAACGATCCGTCAGAATTAAAACGATACAGAATTCCGTCAAGCAGCTGATACTCAGTCCTGTGAAAAATTCCCGTGCCGCTGTATCCATGATATAACTTCCCGTTTACCTGTACCCAGCCAATAATATCACTCTTATGATCCTGGCCGAAATAATATCCGTTCTTCCATGCATTGGTAATGGATGTATCCATTTTCCCGTCGGAACCGAAGTATGCACTCCGGTAAGTGGCAGAATCGGAATGATACATGTTGGTGGCCATAATACCATCGAAATTGATGTAATAAGTTGCACCGTTTACCGAAATCACCTGTCCATATGGAATCTTTCCGCTTAATACATATGTCCATCCCATGTCCGTCTTATACCAGGTATTACTCTGTGGGTTGTTTGTTACCGTTGCCTTATAGGAACCGTCATAATCGAATAAATAGATTCTTCCGTTTATCATTTCAACGCCGTAACCGGTATAGCCATACTCGTTTGCATAATAGGTTTTTTCATTAACGGTAACCCATTCATTCTTTGCAACTTTTCCGTTCTCTTTAATTACATACCCGTTATAAATCGTATTCTTTAAATATTTTCCGTCTTCTCCGACATAATAATCATCCGGAGTACGACGATTGGTATACATATATCCGCTTTCTCCGATATAGTATCCGTCAACCCATTTATTGTAAACCTGACTTCCGTTTTCGTAATAATAATACTTTCCACCAGTAAGAACCCATCCGTTCTTTACGGTTTCCTTGTCCTTTCCGTGTCCGTATTCATCAAAGTAATAATTACCATACAACTCATTGGTAATCATTCTTCCGCTTGTATCAAATCCGTAAATGCATCCGTTGATATCCCTTGTGGTTCCGCAAACGATGTCGGAAGAGTTTGAAGAATCAACATAATACCAGTATTGTCCTATTCTGTACCAGCCTGTTTGGGTAACCATTCTTCCGTCAGATCCGTAAATATGGCTATCACAAACCACGTCATGCTGCATAATTCCGTCCCGGTTGAAATAATAAGTCCCGTCGGAAAGCTGCAGGGTTGCATTTCGTACAAACTGTCCGTTCTTCACATAGTAATAGTATTGTTCTGAAGCCTTATTCCATCCTTCCCTTGCTGTCTTCCAATAGGAGCCGTCCGGATTTAAGATATAATTCATTCCGTTATAATTAACACATCCCCTCTGTAATTCGCCGGAAGAACTGAAATAATACCACTTGTCGTCAAGAAACTGTTCTCCGGTCAGTAATGCACCGCTATCCGTTGCATAATAAGTGGAACCATTATCATTCTTCGTCCAGCCGTTTGAATCCATGGTTCCGTCGTCACCGAAGTGATAGTATTTTCCGTTGATAAAGTAAGTAACATTTCTGCATGCAGAACCGTCCGCCTTAAAGAAAAACCATCTGCCGTTTAGCTTCATCCATTCATTTTTAACCTGGGAACCGTTCCTATAGTAAACTGCAAAGCTTCCGTATGTATCGTTAAACAATCCGTTTGCATTGCTAATCTTGTTTGCCACACCGTTTGATTCCAGACGGTAAACGGAACCGTTATCCGACAGATAACAGGATGTCTTCATTGCGGGTGCCAAATAATACCATGCATTGTTATGCTTAATCCAGCCGCGCTGCTCAGTTCCGTCAGATCCATAATAAAACCACTCTCCGGAATACGAAGATGCCCACCATTCGTTTTTTAATAGATGCCCTGTATTACCTGCTCTATAGGTCTTATTATTGATATTGAACTCTGTATCCTGATACATACGGCCGTCATAACCGAAACCGTAAAGGCATCCATTTATTTCCTTTACCTGATTTATTAATAAGGCTCCGTTTATCGCATAATACCAGTAATTGTCAATCCGGGTCCATGTATTATTATTTACAGGATGCGCATATCCTTCCGAATCACTGACATAAGGAACGTTATTATAAACGAGATTGGTATTCTTAAGAATGACTCCGCAATAACCGAAAATATAATAATTACTACCGACTTTCTGAACGGTTCCGTTTAAAGGTGCTCTTCCGTCACCTCCATACCAGTAGTAATCCCCATCTACCTCATGGAACCATTCGTTTACATATAATGAGCCGTCTTCTTTAGCCCTGTAGTATCTGTTTATATCACCGACAATCAGAGAGAATTCCGTATTGCTGTACATAATTCCGGAAGGGCTGAATCCATAAAATCTGCCATTAATCTGTTTGACTGTGTTTTTTACAACAGACCCATTCTGATAATAATAGTATTTGCCGCTTTCATCCCTGTACCAGCCGTTTTGCGGAGTTGCAAGTTCCAGGGCATCTTTAATCTCTTTTTCTTCTGTCAGAATTTCTTCCGGATCTGTTAATTCTTCCTCCTCTGCATCTGTGATTATCTCATCCGCCATACTCATTTCATCGGAGATTTCCGTTTCGATTTCTTCCCCATTCACGCCATCAGTTTCTTCAGGCTTCTCTGTATCTTTCGATTCCATACTATTGCATTCGGAATCTTCCGGAACAGAATCTTCCGCATTGCTTTCTGCAAACTCTGTTACATCAGTCGAGTCATCTTCGGAATCTTCTGTGTCAAACGTATCTGTCACTTCTTCCACATCCAATATTTCTTTTGCAAATGAAATCGTGCTGAAAGATGTAAAAATCATTATAATTGTGAAAATAAGTACAACCGCCTTTATAAATTTCTGTTTTGCTTTAAGCATATTGCCTCCCGAACCAAATATCTCTATGTTGAAATCATAAACCAACATCGTTTTCATTATAATATGCCGGCATTTCCTGAATCAAGTTAATAACAATAACTGAATAAGAACAGAAATGAAAAAGGTTCAAAGAGCATTGCTCTCTGAACCTTTTTTCCTTTGTGTTACAAAACGTCTGCTTTACAGACATTCCTGCATTTCAAAATTGATTTTAGAAGTAATATACTTTTCCGTTAATCTTCTGAACACCGTATAGCGCCTTACCATTTGCATCAAAGTAATACTGTGTTCCGTCGATGGTCTTGAATCCTTTAGTCTTATCCAGACATCCGCTTGCATTGATATGATAACCATAAACAACAGACTCTGTTTTATAGAGTTTTCCGTCATAATTAAAAGCATATGTCTTTCCGTCTATCTCGTAAAGACCATCGTATAAAGCTTTACCATTCTTGAAATAATACCAGTCTACACCGAGCTTCTTCCAGCCGTTCTGAGTATTATCCTGTCCGCTTAAGGAACCGTCTTTGTTAAAGTTATAAATATTACCATTGATATACTGTGTTGTAGATCGGGTTGAACTACCTGAACCACTGTATCCGTAATAAAGCTTGCCATTTACAGTTACCCAGTCATAGCCAGACGTTCTGTTGTCTGCACCGTAATAATATCCATTTTTCCATCCGGTTGCAGTTTTATCTACTTTTCCTTTTTCCAGACAGTATGCTCGACCGGAACCATCATTTGGATAAGCGTAACTGCTATATTCTCCCATATACCCATTGCTGTAGAAATAATAGGTATCTCCATTTGCAACATCTACTAAACCGGTACAAGTCTGGCCGTTTTTAATATAAGTCCATTGCGTTTCGCTATAAGTATGTCCATCATAAGTATATGCGTAGGTTGCCTGATACCAGGTATCGTTCTGTACATTAGTCGCAACGGTCTTCACATATACACCATCGTAATCAAACTGATACAGGTTTTTGTCTACGACATAGTAATTACGGGTATTAACCGTACCATTATCATCTGTTACATAGTAACTCTTTCCGTTTAACTTAATCCATCCTTTGGAAGCAAGTTTACCGTCCGATTTTAAAGCAACTCCGTTAATGACCTGATTCTTCACATACTTTCCGTCATTGCCGACATAGTATCCGTCCGGTGTAATGGTATTTCTCTCCATCTGCCCTGCGCTGTCCAGATAATATCCGTCAATCCACTTATCAGTTACCTTAGCACCGTTCTTGTAGTAATAATAATATCCACCGTAAAGAACCCATCCGTCTTTCTTCTCCATATCGGTACGATGTCCGGATTCATCAAAATAGATACCGTTGTAATTTGCATTTCTTACCATCTTACATTCATAATCAAAGGCATACTGAACTCCGTTAATTGTCTCAATTGTTCCCTGATATGCTCTGTAATCCGAATCCAGATAATACCATTCGTTATTGAATGAATTCCACCCAGACTTCTTAATACGTGCTCCGTTGGAACCATATAAAGAGCGGTTTCTTACTTCATTCTTAGCCATTGTGCCGTCAGAGTTGAAATAATAGGTATTTCCGTCAATATCAGCTACCTGACCCTTATAGAAATTACCATTCTTAGCATAATAATAGGTTCCGTCCACATTGGTCCATGCATTGTTGTTTGCAGTCATTCTGTAAGTACCGTCCGGATTGGTAATATAAAGGTTTCCGTTATAAACTATAGCACCCTTTAGCATCGCACCGTAATTCGAGAAATAATAATATTTCCCACCAATTTTCTGTTCGCCGGTTAAGAGCTCTCCATTGGGTTGCGCATAGTATGTATCACTATAACTTTTGAACCACCCGCTCGTAGCCATTGTTCCGTCATCGGTAAAATAATACCGTTTTCCGTCAATAGATGCCGTTTGATCTCTGTACGCAGCACCATTCGAACCAAAATAGAACCACTTTCCGTTTATCTGCTTCCAGTCACTCTTAAGCGGTTTTCCGTTTTCAAGATAAACCAGATATTCATATTTTACACCGGTAAAAAGCTTAGTACCGCTCACCGATGTTACGCGACCATTTCCGTCACACTGATACAGTTTATTGGAAATAAGTACATAACAACTCTTATACATTGAGTCGTTGAAATAATATTTGCTGCCATTAATGGTCTGAAGTCCGGATACACGAACACCATCGGAACCATAATAATACCAATCCGAATCTGAATATCTGTATGTAGATTCAAACCATTCGCTTCTGTATAATTTTCCGCCCTTCTTTGCACGGTAAGATTTATAGTTTCCGCTATCGCTATCATATATAGAGAATGAAGTATCATCGTACATTCTTCCGACATAATCGAAACCATATAAAGATCCGTTGATTTCCTTAACCTGATTCGTTAATTTCTTATTGCTGATCGCATAATAATAATACTTTCCAACCTGTGTCCATTTATTATTTTCAATCTTATATGCAACGCCATCCGAATCGGAAACATAAGGAGCATTACCCACTGTCATGGAAGAATTCGTCATCAGTCTTCCGCCGGATGAAATCATATAATTCTTCGTATCAATTGTGTAAATACCAGGTGTAGTAGGTGCTTTTCCTTCATTTCCGTACCAGTACCAGTCACCCCATGTAGTCTGATACCATTCATTTACATAAAGTGTGGCATTTGAATGTGCACGGTAATAATTATTATTTAAAGAAAGACTTTCTGTCTCATCATTTGCTGCCTCTCCGTTATAACGGAAATAATAATAACTGTTGCCGAGTTTTTGAATACTGTAACCCGGAGGGAATGATCCGTCAGAATTCTGATAATACCATTTCTTTCCAACCTTTGTCCATCCGCCTTTGGTAAGCTTATGAGCAATTCCGTCTTCATCCGAAGCATAGGAATTACCGCCTTCAGTAATGAATGCATCTCTTTGCATCATACCGTCATAGCGGAAGATGTACTGAACGGAATTAACGGTTTTAAGTCCTGAATAACCCTTTCCGTCGGATCCGTAATAATACCAGTCCGTGAGTCCTTCAGTGTAAAGATTCGGTGTACTAAACCACTTGTCCTTTATAAGGCTTCCACCCTTATTAACCTGAACACGATAAAAGGATCCGTTACAATATTTTTCTTGTCCTTCCGTATCCCACATATATCCATCACTGTCGAATCCATAATATTCACCGTTAATTAACTGGACTGTGTCTTTGTAATACTTAGAAGTGGTGGTATAATATCTCCACTTTCCGTTATCCATCTTATTCCAGCCCACTTTAATGTTCGCTAATTCAGTAGCATTGATGATTTCTTCTTCCAGAATTTCAAGAAGTTCTTCTTCATCCATATGTTCAATTATTTCTGAAGCAACTTCTTCGGAATCGATTTCTTCAGAACTGATTTCTTCAGAACTGATTTCTTCAGAGTCGATTTCTTCGGAATCCGTTACATCTGCGTCTGTTTCTTCGGCATCAGTCTCTTCATCCACTGCATCTGCCTCGGAATCTTCCGCTACGTCTTCGTCTGCTGTTTCATCTGCTTCATTTTCATCGATGATTACTACAGACTCATCTCCGCCCTGCTCTGCATCCAAAACTTCGCCTTCTTCAGAAACAATGTCATTATCTTCCACTGTTTCTTCCGCTTGGACGGTTTCTTCCGCAGAAACAATTGCAGTTGCATCATCTGCTTCTTTCGCAAACGAAACTGACTGGAAACTGAACGAAACCATCAGCACGGAGCAGAACAATGCAATAAATCTTGCAAGTTTCTTTTTCATAGGCACCCTCCTTTTTAATTCTGACAAACCTTCCATTTTGCCAGTTTTTTCTTGCTTTTATATTTTATCACTTTTTTATATGCGAACAAGAAAATTGCTTTTAAAATAGTTCACAAAAAAAACACAGGTCCATTGTTTATTATAACGTATGACCGATTTAGTCAGTAAAAAAGCCTGACTCATAACTGTCGTTACAAATCAGGCAATTCTTTCTCAGCGTCCGGTCCATGCTCCGGAAGAATCCAGATAATACCATTTTCCGTTATCCTGTATCCAGCCCGTACACATCGATCCGGAAGAACTCAGATAATACCATTTCCCTTTCCATTTCAGCCATCCGGTCTGCATAATACCGGACTCATTCATGTAATACCACTTACTTTCTACTTTCACCCAGCCGGTCTGCATCTCACTGTTTAAATAATACCAATTGTCCTTCCATTTCAGCCATCCGGTCTGCATTGCACCGGAGGAATCCATATAATACCATTTAGCGCCGTCCTTCACCCATCCGGTCTGCATTGCGCTGCTTAAGTAGTACCATTTATTCTTATACTTAAGCCACCCTCTTTGCATTACTCCGGAAGCATTCAAGTAATACCAGAGTCCGTTCGTCTTGACCCATCCGGTCAGACGCTTTCCGTCCATATCCATGTAATACCATTTCTCATCAACAAGCTTCCATCCAATAACCGGTGCACCGTCTTCATAGTAATAAACATATTTGTCTATTGTACGCCATCCGGAAAGTTTCGGAATCTGACGTTGTTCCTGAAATACCGTATGACATCTGTCACAGTGGCTTCCTTCCGTCAGTCCGTAATCATCGAATGTCGGCTCGATTCTTTCATCCACTACAATGGAATGCCCCAGTGCCGGAATTACTTCCTGCCTGGTAATTACAGCACCGCAAAGGGAACAGTGACTTCCATCGGAAAGTCCGGGGCTTACGCAGGTTGCGGCATATCCTTTATCCTCTGCAGGTATATGTTCCGTATGCGTTTCGTCATCATAAACAGAAACCGTGAAATGTGCCTCTTTCCCGCCGTCAGTCGTTCTTGCGGTAATCGTTGTTGTTCCCTGTGCAATTCCCGTTACGCATCCGTCCTCATCAACGGAGGCAATCGCCGGGTCTTCGCTTTCCCAGGAAAGTGTACGAATACGTGCATTGTACGGCTCAAAAATCACCCTTAAGTTCATTTCGCTGCCGATCTTAAGGCCACTTAACGTTTCCTCAAAGGAAATGCTTTCCACTCTCACATCTGCAGAGAGTCTCCGGTTCGCCGGAGCATCCTTTAAATCCGTATAACACGTATCCAAAAGGTAGCCTTCCTCATCGGTTAAATACATCGTTTTCGGAAGCTCCATGCTGATGCCGTCAGGCAAATATGCCGGAGTCTCAATAATCTCAAGGTTACTGCAATATTTAATCATTGCAACGGTTCCCTCAAGACTGTTGAAGCTGCAGCCCTTCAAACTGATAAATTCCAGATCGGAACAACCATAGAACATGCTGTTCGTACGGATGACCTTAGTCATATCCGTATTGGATAAATCCGCATATTTTAAGGATGAACAATTTCTGAAAAGAGCTGTTGTAATTTCACCGAATTTAACACCGTCTTCTGCAATCACACTTTCCACCGGCGTATCGGAGAAAAGTCCCTTATACTGCCTTGTAATCTGGGAACTCGTTTTGGAAACCAGTTTCTTTCCGCGGATATTTGTTTCAAACCGCTCACCGCCAACATATCCGATTGCCGGAATTTCAATAACGGTTTCATCCGAGATAAAATCATCGAGATAAAGATATCTTGATTTTCCTTCGAAATCTTCCTCGTTCGTGTATTCATAGTCCTTCTGCCAGACTGAGTCGAAATTTACAATGCAAAGGTCTTTGGCTTCGCCACAGGATGCCGTAATCACCGTTCTTCCGTATCCGACAGCAGTCACTTTTCCGGTTTCATCCACTGTTGCCACCTTTTCATCAGAACTATTCCATGTAACCGTTCTTCCTGAGGGCACAACTTCCGCCGTAAGCACCCTGCTCTCTCCCGTCTCAGTAAACAGAATATAGTTGCAATCCAAAGATACTTCCGCATAATCGTCATCCATCTCGGAAGTTAAATCGCAGTAATCACTTGCCTTATAGTCTGAAAGCTTCGCACCCGTTCCCATATCGTAACGGAGTCTGGCACCTTCAAACTGCATTCCGTATATTTTTCCATATGAGGATTTCTGATTATCCGTTAATGTATATACTTCTTTCAGTTCACTCTTTTCGGAATCCAATCTGTAGATTGTATATTCGTTGCAGACATAAATCCGATTCTCTATTGTAACGATACTGCCGTAAGAGAAATAGTATGTGCCGACAGCCGGTACCTGAATAACAAAATCCCCTGTCGGATTTGCTGCCGTGCACCGGTAGATTTCCGCTCCGCTACCGATAACGTAAATCCCGTCTTCTTCGGTAATCGTTACACCGGCCGCATCACTCCAGCAGGCGTTGTCATATTCCGTATTCTCATACAGGTCGTATATCTCTTTTCCGTCCACTGCCCAGTCGGTCTCCCCGTGATTAAATTCCGACTGGCTCTTTAAGAAGAAATAGTGGCCGGCGTTCATCTTATACATAAAGCCCTGTTTGGTCTGTGCCGAATCCATCCATACCACGGGATCATCCCATGTCACGTCAACGTAATAGTATTTGCCATCCAGATTCACGATATTCCAGGCATGCCTGAGAGCCTTACTGGTTACATATCCTGCTTCAATACCGACTCTGGACACAAGGTCTTCAAATGCCAGCGCATAGCCTGTGCAGACAGCACTGTGACCGACCAGTGCATCGTAGGCACTCCGCTTTTCCAGTTCCAGATCGTAACAGCAGTTCGTTGCAATATAGTCGTGAATATAAAGCAATTTTTCGAGATCGCTCCAGGAGGGATTAATCCCTTTAAGCACAGCTGCAACTTCCTGCTCATATTCTTCTTCCATTGTTGCTGCTTCATCTTCATAGTCAATTAAAAGTCGCAGCACTTCACCGGAATTTTCATCCAGTTCTGCATGCATTTCGCTTAAATAGAAATACCGCGGATTATGATTGATAAACTCCGCTGCAATATCCGTGATTTCTTCCACGGTAAAATGATAGGCATCCAGTTCCACGTTTTCATCATAATTTGCAACTGCCGATGCAAGCATATCCTGTACTTCTTCAACGTATTCGCTCTCTTTAATGCCATCACTGTTTACTCCTTCGATAGCGCCAAACTGATAGGTACCGGATGAAAGATCAAGCAGTTCCTCCGTAGGGGTATCCAGACTGATCAGTCCGCTTTCTTCTTCCGTTCCGGTTGTTTCAGAATCCGAAGAAGGAAATTCAGATGCGGGTTCTGCATGAGAAATAAAGCGCATTGCAAAGCAAAGCGCTAAAATAATAATAAGAACAGCTGTCATTTTATTTACATTGCTGATTCTCTTCTTCATGTTTTTCCTTCTTTCCCAATTATCACCCAAAGCAAATACGTATTAATGATAACACCTCTCATCAATAGTCCTTGCAAACTCTGAGATTAAAGTAATGGTCTGTTTCTCTAAAATTGCATGATTCATTTCTTCTAATCCGGCAGCTGTCAGCCCGCTGAATGTCTCATATAATTCTTCTCCCGATAAGTCATTTACTATTATGCCGGCATTTTCAGCTATAATATCCTTTGCGCCTACGTTACATGTCGTTATAACCGGAACACCAAAACTTAATGCCTCCAAAATAGTATATCCAAACGTTTCATACCACAAACTGGGAGCAACAAGAACATCGGTTTCATCAAATATATGTTCCAGTTCATCATATGAATATCTTTCATGCGATTGAATATAAACTGCTTCTTTATACTCAAAATGAACATCAAGACAAAAATTCTGTTTTTCAGAATACAGCTTATCCAATGCATTCTTCAGATAAAAAAATCCTTTGTGAGAACTGCAGGAACCAAGATACCGTATACGTATTAAATCATCAGAATAAGATCGTTTCTTTCGACGGTCTTTAATATCTGAATGAGTAATCGTTATCACCTGATTGGGCAGTCTGCCAAAAAAGTTTTCGTAGACCTTCTTGGAAACAGTGCTATTATACTGAATCACATCAACCATCTTCAGCATTGACTCATAATAAGAACGCAAAAGAAGATAATCCTCTTTAGAAGCAACTATAGGCACTTCATTCTTATGATTATCCGTTTCTTCACCAAGATATTCATCCCTGTGTTTTTTTCTCATTTTTTTTACAACTGAAGAATCTTTTACTGTCCTGTAAATCGGAGACTGTAAAATCTTAGAATTGCACATCGGGCATGATTCACAACCAAATGCATCAGAACAAATTGTTCCGTTTCTAAAAAGTGTCACTTTCGGACAAATGGGAAAAAAGTCATGCGTGGTAAAAACTAATCTTATGCCTTTCTCTTTTGCACTACTTATAAAACTTCTATGCAATCCCATAAATGTATGTAAATGAATTACATCGGGTCTGTAGGTATCCAAAAAATCACTATATGCTTTTTTATCCCCGTCTTTTGTAAAAAGAGCAATATCGGAAATACCCTCGTCATAAGAAACCGGAATCGGGTTAATAACTTCAAAACTTCCAATTTGATATTGGTCTACTTGTTCGAATCCCCTATTCTTAACAATCGTTTTTTTATTTATCAACCGTATTTCACCGGGCCACAAGAGTGAAACATCATGCCCCTCCCGGATTTGTTCTAACATAAGATCCATGCAGAACTTCGTCAGTCCACCGGTCCGAAACGGGGGAAATCCTAATGAATAATGTAAAATCCGCATTTTCTCACCGCTCCGTATTACTTACCTGTTACACCAGTTCTTCTGAATATTTCCTCTGCAATTATTCTACAGGAATCTGCTGATTCATACTGCTGATATATTTTTCTTCGAGATTTCCTCAATTCACTTTCTTTAGATGGATTCTGTAAATTTTCTCTGATACAGGTCAACAAATCCCGTTCATTAAAAATTGCATCTCCGCAAACTACGTCCTTGTAGTCGTAATACAGCCCTCTGTTTTTATCCCTGTAAAAATCATAGTCATAAATATAATGAATGATAGGTCTGTCGAGAAGCAAATAATCAAAAAAGCAGGAAGAATAGTCAGTAATTAATAAATCAGTAGCCGCTAATAATAATTGTGCTATAAGATTATTGTTCGTGATAATATTGGAAAACGAATTGTTATCTTTTTTTGTTTCACTTCTTACAAAATGAGCCTTTTGTACTAATACCGCATTGGTATTCTTCAAGTAATCATTTAAATTAGTACTTTCACTATAATTTGCAAAATCAAATGCTTCCTCTAATCCATCTCTGAAAGTAGGCATGTACGTTATTATACTCGTTTCACTATTAATGTCCGCATCAGAAATCGTTTTTAGTTGTTCAAGTATTCCAATTCTTGCGTTTTTTATCATTTTCGCATCATAAAAAATGGAGTTACGGGGTTGCCCTGCATTTACTATCTCATTTGGTTTGATTAAAAAAGCCCTTTTGAAAACATCCGTATATAAATCAGACGGTGATTCAAATAAATAATGTCGATTAAATCCGGTTTTTATACGGCCTTTAGTCTTTTTCCAGAATCCCGACTCGCTTGCCATATCATATCCCAATTTTTTCCACATTACTCCATGCCACAGATTAACCTTTAATGCATTTCCGCAATAATTGTATCCTCCCGTTGTAAATTCATCAATTCCCTGTATCATAATAACTACTGCTGCTTTACGCAGAATATCTATCGATTCATCGGAATCTTTTTCTAATATAATAACTCCTGATTCCAGTAAAGATGTGTCTGCCTGTTTCTCACAAATCCAGTAAACTTTTATATTTGGGAAATGATTGACAATATAATTCGCAAAAAAAGTACTGTTATCTCCGCACCTTTTTCCATACCATTCCGTAAAAACCCAGATATTATTATCTCTCTTATTATTGAAATTACTAAAATATACGGAAAGTTTATTCATTATTTTTTCCCCTCATCACACGGTTTCGTCGAACATAAGAAATAGAAATTCCTATCAGGAAATAAGCCAATGCCATAGCTTCCATGTCATGAATATGGTTTGAAAAAAACATTACAATCATCAAATAAATTGCCGTCGTATAACCTGCAACACACAAACGGTTCCCTTTATAATCCCCTTCTCTTTTACATCTTCGGGAATAATCGAACAGATATAAGACGATTCCAATCAAAAAAGCTATATAACTTATTAAACCTCCCCAACCTGTTTCCAAGGCAATCGCCAGATATGAATTTTCTGCTGAAAAATATAACTCTTTACTTGAACCAAAACCGGCCACTCCGCCAACATGTCCAAATCCAATACCCAGAGGACTGATCTTGACCTGATTAAAAGCCTCTAACCAGATTCCGCCCCTGCCCGCCGCAGAAGTGTCTTTCGCCTGGAAACTATCTATAACCCATCTAAATATCCTATACGCTATTCCGCCGCTTCCCTGAATAATACTTACAGCAACAAAGGCTAATGCAGCAAGCATTAACCCTAATAATATGTATTTTTTATATGGTATATACTTCCAAATCAGAAAAACAAGAACAAAAAATAATGCCAAAAAATTCGATCTGGAAAAAGTAAGCAAATACCCAAGAAGTATAATCAAATATAATAGTACTTTATACTTTCTCTTTACAAAAACCTTATGGCAAACCAAAGAATAAACAAATACCAAACCAAGTATCAATCCGCAAATATTCGCACTGCTAAGCGTTGATACGACTCGCTGTATCCCCAATCCTCCAAAATAGAAGGAATTTCCAAGAAAATTCCTTTTGTAGTACGGCGAATAGGACATCGGATAGCCCAGTTTTTCCAAAAAACTGTCTCCAAGAATATATACCTGAATAATACCAAACAGAGAAAGTAATGCGGTAAAAATAAGAAGAAACTTAAATATTTTTTCCTCCTTCCCATTAACATTCAGGTTTATAGCAAAAAAGAAAACTAATAATGGGAATAAATACCGACGGCCAACCACAATTATCTCCTTAACAGAATCTGTTTGGAGCACGCCAATCAAAAAGAAAAAACCAAAAAAAACCAATGCTACAACATACCATTGCCTGGTCATTTTGCACCGGATACTACCAATCACGCAACCAACCAAAACGAGGAGCAAAATATCCCGTATATATTTGAATGCGGACGAATCCTTCAAAATAATCGTAACAACCATATAATTTACCATTAAAAAAATTAATAATAAACCAATGATTATTCTTTTTTTCCTAGTCATTTTCATAAATTAATTACCAAATTTAACAACAACTAATAATACCCATTTTTATCTTTTTTAAAATGTTGCAGCTTGCAATACTGCATTTATAATAAAATTGTCTTTTTTTAATACCTTTTCCATATGTCGCTCCTGTAGAAGAGCCCTCTTTATGGAACACCTCAAGGTCATCATAATATACCATGGACATATTGGAACGCTTTATTCTTTCTTTAAGAATACACTCCTCTGCATACATAAATGTTCCATCATATAATCCATCAAATTGATCAATATAATTTTTCCCAAATATTAAGCACGCGCCAAATAATTGAAAATCCTCATCTTTCTTAGGATGATACTCTTCTATTTCTTTTGCCGCTATCTTTTGTAATACAACATCAAGATTAACAAAACTGAAAAACAGTAACACTCTGTATTTAAAGATTCTTTTTTTCAATTCCTTTAGTGTTGCATATTGTACAGGTACAGGATTTTGGTTTTTCCCGTCTACAAGCGACATTATCTTCGGGCCAGCAGAATCAAAGCCACCGGAAGTCGCATGCATTTCTAATTTTTCACAAAAATCTTCCTGTTTAAATATTAAATCATTATTGCAAAGAACAATGATATCCGCATTCAATTCTTTTTTCGCAAAACAAAAACCTATATTATTACCTTTCGCAAAACCCAAATTCTCACTTGAATACAAAAAATATATATTTTTATTATTCTGATATATGGGTTCTAATTCATTCAGTTTTCCTTTTTGAGAGCCGTTATCCACTATGACTACATGTGCATTATTGCGATTAATATAATTAACTAAGGAATCAACACATTCCTTTGTATCGTTTAAGCTTTCGTAATGCAACACTACAAATACAATATTCATAACAAATCCTCATTGCCTGGAACATGATTAAAAATATTTTCGTATTTTAACCCGATAATCTCCCAACTATAGCAATCCGTTATTCTCTTCTTTGCCCGGTTCCCCATTTCATTAATTTGTTCCGTTGCTAACGCATCTGCGGATTCTATCAACGAAGCCAGATTACCGGGTTCTTTATTCCAATATAATGCCGAGTCTTCAGCTACTTCTCTGTTAAAACCAACGTCATAAAGGAGATTCAGCTTCGTAGTCGCAAGCGATTCCAATAAGGAAGGATTGGTTCCCCCGACTTCATGACCATGAAAATAACCATAGGCACATTCTCTGATTTTCTTCAAAAGTTCCTTATCATATACTGTGCCGGCAAATTTAATCCGGGAATCCTGTTTCCAGTGAATGCTGTTTTCTAACTCCGATAAAAATTTATCATTCACATTCGTAACTAAAACAAAATCACGATTAGTCTTCGATTTCATGAATTCCCTAAGCATTGTCTCATAATTATTCTCAGGAACAAATCTTCCGACCACAAGATAATAATTACCGATTTCTAGTTTGTTCTTTTCCAGCCATTCACGGAAAATCGGACTGTCGTCAGCCAAAACAGAATGAACTATTTCCGCCCCATATGCAATAAAAGTCGTGTTCTCTATATGATATTCTTCTTGTATATACCTCTCAATATTAACAGAATCACAGACAACAAGGTCTGCGCAATTCACCATTTTCTTTTCAGACCATTTCCAATATTTTCTAACTATCGGAGACCACTTTGCTCTTTTCCACTCATGTCCATCCGGATTTAAATAGTATTTGCCACCGATTTTTTTAATTTTTTTCTGTAATCCGTTAATAAATAAACCGATACGACAGGTAAGAACATAAAAAACAGGGTTTTGAATATCATTTTCTATGCAGTAATTTATTGAATATTTCAATGCTGCCCGGTCATAATAAATCGCTACGGCCGGCCCAATAGACGGACATTTGATTTTAAAAACATGAGCACCTTTATATTTAAACTCTGTAACAATTCCATCTGAATTTTTCTTTAATACTTCAATATCAGATAATTTCGTCTCAACCATGCAGCCGTCACCATTTGCTTTGCAGGCAACATGATACTGAATATTTCTTTTCCCTTCATGCTCATTAAGAAGACGATCAACAAATGTCTCATATCCTCCATATTGACCAATTGACTTCGCGCCAATAATAAACACGTGTTGAACATCATTCTCTATTGTATTCTCAACATTTCTTTCTTCAAGCACCTTTTATTTCTCTCCTAATCCCTTATTCGATAAGGTATCAACTATAATTGGATAGGTAATAAAAATACCTGCAAATGTTAACGGATAATTAATCGTCGAACGCTCACCAAACCACATACCGAGCATCATAGTAACAACAATCATTGTAATAAAAAAATGAGTATGCTTTATTTTTACGCTATTAATTAATGATATAATCCACGCAACTATTACAAAAAGAATATATACTCCACCGGCTAAGAACCCATATTCATAAATACTTTGAACATATTGATTATGCGCATTATAAGCAAAATACCAGCCATACTGAATACCGTCACTCTGTCCGCCATTCCAGGTACTTTTTGACAAAAATTCCAAGCAAATACCTATTCTGTTAGAAGATAACATATTGAAAAATCTCCAAATGGAGTCGGCAGGAAAAATATCCTTTCCATAATAGCCGGTCCCTTCTCCATTGTGGGTCTTCTCCAGAATCTCGATGGTATAGTTTACTCCTGCAGGCGCATATTTCAACGGAGTATTCATTACAATTCCCGTAAGCTTATCTGAATCAAAAGCGGGAGACATCACGTATTTCCCTAAATAAACCAAGCCGACAATAACCAATGTTATCAGTAACAACACTATAGCGCTTCTGATACAAAAGGCTTTTGTTGACGACTTATGCCATCCAAAGACAAAAAGAACAACAAGCAAAAATCCCACACCCAACAGATAATTTCTTGTACCGTTAAATACAGCCAAAAATACACTGGCAAGTAACCAAATTACTGAGATAATTATTCCTGCTATTTTACCCTTGCCCTCTAAATCTTTACTTCTATAAATCCCGCAAATTGATAACGCAGTACTTAATCCAAGGAATTGCCCAAAAGCTCCAATATTCAGGAATGCACCATACCATCTGCCACCTTGATTGGGATTCTTTTCCATAAAAGCATCTTTAGATACACCAAAAACAGGATTAACAATGAATGAGATAACTGCAATAATAATAAAAGAAACCAAGCCGGCAATTATAAAACCATCCATTACCTCGTCCCAGTCTTTCCGGCACATTGGAATAAGACAAATCAGAAAAAGATAAAAAAATTTATCTATAAAAATCAAACGCGGAAACTGGACCAGAAATACGATCATCGTACCAAAAAGGAAAAAAACAGACCAATGAATTTTCTTTACTGCCCGCACTCTTCCTGTTACAATCATATCCACAACAATCAGAAGCGCTATCCATAAGGAGATGGAGTCAAAAATATTAGTTAATAACAAATCCTCCGATCCCTTATAAAAGGAACACTTCCAAATTGCAACCGGCGCATAAACAACTGTTAAAACGAGAGATTGCCAATTCAACAATTCTACCTTTTGCATTGCCATCATCGCAACCAGAAGAAACATAAAGGCAAAACAACTTTGGCGCATTCTCTCTGTTTCATATTCATAATTATCGTATCTGCTAAGAAAGTAAAAAACTCCCGTAAAACAAATAATATAAATCGCAAGTCTTAGCCATTTAAATGAAAGCGCAACTCCTTTTATTCTTTCCTTTATTGCTATTGCCATTTCAGCCTCGTTTAATATGATTTCTATTGTAATAACACGAAACCAAGAACAGAAACCTTGCTTTGCTCAGCAAGTTCAAGTTCCTTTATTACTTCTTCTGTTTTGGAATCACCAATATTCTCAACAAATATTACTGAATCAGATGCCGACATTTTTTTCAAGGATTCCGGATCATATAATACAGATGTTCCACTTTCTACACTGCAGAATTCTTTTAATGAAGCCTCAATATCAGCTACAACTGATTTGTTTTTTTCTGAAGCACCTGTAATATATACTTTTTTTAATTCTTCTTTTTCCATTCCTATTCGTATGCTGGCACAAATCATTTCTATTCTGTTAGCATACGAAAATAATCTTTCTTTATTGTTAAATGCACGGATTATCCATTCATCTACAAATTTAAGAAATTTCTTCTTGTTTAACTCCATCCATAAAGTTCCTAAAACATTTTGATTCAGATCTAATGACACATTCTCTTTTACGCGAATCACCGGAGTAAGAAGATAATTCACAACCACAATCAGGCAAACCAGAAACGCGCCACCGATAAAGCCGGCCAAAATGAGTTTTTTATGGATAAATGAAATATTCGACTCTGTATGTTCCACTTCTGCATCACTCACAGAATTCTCACTTTCAATAGCGTTTCTGTAGTTCAATTCTGCATCAAATAATGTTTTTTGTTCCGAAGACATACCTGATTGAATGTTTAAACAACTTGTACGATAAGAGTTTAAATCAGAATTCTTTTTCCATTGTTTCGTATAAACATCCTCATTAAACGCATAATAAAAGTCATCCGCAACAACATTCAAATCAAATGCGGGAAACAATCCATTCAGTTGTTTTTTTACCTCAGATACTTTATTCAGGTAATAATCCTGAATGATTCCGCACTGCTCCTTATTTTCTCCCGTTATAATAATATCAATATAATTCCCTAAGGTAGTAACAGTGATTAATTCTCTGATATATATTGAATCTACTCCAAGTAGTTCTTCAAGTTCTTCATATGTATTTTCATTATTCAGAATTTCAGCATACGCTATGGCTATATCCTCACCATATTTTTGTTTCTCAATAACAGGATATTCTACTTCATAATGCTCATCAACAAAGAATTGCAACTCCCCTGTTGGAGTATGTGTATAATCTATGTGCGATAAAATTGAATTATCGACATGTTCCTCCAGACGTTTATATATTGTATCGTATTTTTTATAAGTCTGAACCGCATTTATTGCATCTACTATTTCTTTTTCAGAAAGAGGTTTCTTTGCCGATTCAACCTGTGCTAACAGCTGATCGCTTTTCTTATCGCTGGCTACTATTTTTGAATTGCTTCTGTAGTCCTTATAAATCCCGTAACAATTAGCCAAAACAGCAAACAAAACGGCTGAAATGATAATCCATCTCCATTTTAACAAAACCCTAAAAAATATATCCTTGAAGCTAATTGTTATTTCTTTTTCATCCATCATAGCATTATTCCTTTCTTACTTGGCCCCGCTTCCCTTAAAAACTACCATTATTGTTTTGAACAAAATCTTAACATCCATCATTAAAGACCAGTCAGTAATATACTTCAAATCCAATTTAACCACTTCTTCAAAATCCGTAATATCACTTCTTCCGCTTACCTGCCACATACCTGTAATACCGGGTTTGGTTGCCAGTCTCGCACGATGATGCAACTGATATTTTTCCCATTCATCAACAGTCGGTGGTCTGGTTCCTACCAATGACATTTGTCCCAACAAAACATTAAAAAATTGTGGAAATTCATCAATACTGTGCTTTCTCATGAACTGTCCGATTCCGGTCTTCTGTGTGCCGTCCGGGAGAATTTTATTTCCGATAATACGCGGATCGAAATCCATCTTGAACATCATGCCGTCCTGAATGTTGTTCTGGCTCATCAATTCCTTTTTCCGCTCCTCTGCGTCCTTATACATGGTACGGAATTTAATGATTTTAAATTTTTTTCCGTTCATTCCGATTCTTTCCTGGGTAAAGAAAATACCACCCGGAGAGGAAAACATGATAATCGGTCCGAATATAATCGCTAAAAGGATGGTAAAAATACTGCCCACCAGTCCGCCGATAATATCCGTTACACGTTTTGTAAAAAACTGCCTTGTGGTAGCGTATCCGATACTCGTCGTAATAACGTACTGATCGGCAATTTCTTCCATAATCTGCGGTCTGTCATCGATGTGGGTCAGTTCCGCAAGAGAAAGATGCATCGTAACACCTGTTTCCGAAATCTGTTTTACCACATTAATGACATCCGGATTCGTCAGTTTGGAAACAACATAAACCTCATCCACCCAGCTTTTGCATATGTATTCGGGAGCTGCCTTGAATGAAGATACTACCGGAACCCCCAGAATCTCCGTTCCGACAGAGTTTTCATCATCAATCACAACAGCGCCGGTGATTTTATAGAATTCATAATTGTGCTGCTGAATGGAACGTATGGACTCTTCAATGTGTTCCATGGTAGAAACAATAATCAGGGAACGGTCTCCCTTCTTTTTCATCTTCCTGGAAATACGGAATTTACGAAGGAGTCTTAAAGAATACGAAAGGAAAAGATGAATTAATCCGCAATATAACATTGTAATACGTGAAATCTGCTCGCCCTGTTTCGTAAAGTACAAATAGAAAATCGCCAGAAGAATTACGGTTACCGTGTGGCGGAATGCGTAGACCAGCTCCTTATAGTAGCCGCGCTTTAAAATATTCTTGAATGTTTCAAGAAAGTAGATAACACAGATATCGTCTATCAACAGAAACAACGCCATGTTCCGATAGGAATCGTTATACCACATATCCCATCTTCCATGACGCAAAAAGAAAGCCAGGACAAAAGACACCTGAATACAAATCAGTTCAATCAGGATAAAATCCCAGTGCTTTAACCAGCCTTTCGGTGTTTTCTGATACATAAATAAACCTTTCTAAGATTCCAAAATTATACAATCATTGTAATTATACTAAATTACCAATCAAAAATAAAGGGTATTTACCCAGAAAACATACAATATCTTGTATATTTACAATATCTTGTATATTTTCAAGATAAACACCCCAATAAATGCCTCAATTAATACTACTTTAGTTATAATTGCAGAATATATAAACCAACTCTCTGTATATGCTATTCTTCAACAGCTGTTTTAACCCAGTCTGCTTCCTCCGTTATGTCGGTTTCATTGAATAAATCTGCTTCTTCATTTAAGCCTTCTTCTTTGTTTTCTTGCTCTCTCCTTCCGGAAGATTTGCTATGATTTCTCAAGGATTTCTTTCTCAATACAGCAACAATTATTCCCAGAATAATTGCGATTAAAAGCCAGGCCTGGGAGATTACCATAAAGAGCGCCAGTGTTCCCTTCACATAAGCCACTATGAATTCCTTGAAATATACCGGCGTAATACTCAAACGATTGAAAAATCCGTTCAAATATACGATAAACGGTGCAAGGAAGGTCATTAAAAAACCACCACTGAATGCGTAAACAAGGTAACGAAGTCCCCTATGTGGAAGTCTGTGAACCTTCATGCAGAAGAATCCGTTCAAAACACCGAATAAAACAGAAATAATCAAAAGCAACGGGAAATAATTGGAATACTCATTTCCATACTTCACGATGTAGTCAAGGGCAGTAATTTTAATCCGCTTCCGGTAAATGTCCATAATATCATTTACGTAATCATCTACTGCGGATTTCATCGTTTCCACCGCTTCATTGTAAGCATTTACACTCTCTTCATCCAGCTCCACTTCGGAGTCTGCAGAATTGACCGTTTCGGTCGGTGTTCCTTCTGCTTCCAGGAAAGCCATTACCTTTTCCCTTAATACCTCTTCCTGTGAGGATGTATTAATGGTATACTGGCGAATCTTGAACGTACTGCTTATATAGTTTTCCAAATCGAGCCTTATCATGGCCTCGTTAAATAATCCCTCTGTCACGGACGGATCGATTCCGGTCGGAATGGTATAATCCCATGCATCCGTCTCAACATCCTCTTTCACTCCGGTATAATAGGAGTCCGTGATGTAGGACTTAAGGAAGGATTCCGAGAGTACAATTCTCACGATGCATACCGTAGAAAGAAAAAATAAGGATAATGCCACCATAAAGGAGAAAACACAGCCGAGAATCGTTCTTACAACTCTCTTGGAACCGCCTTTCTCCGTGCCTTTACGGCTTCTGTTCTGATTCATATTTTCATCCCGGTTCAAATTCTCAGGGGTTGTCGCTTGATTACTCATCTTCATACAACCTCCATTTCACATCATATCCGGAAATACGTTTTGCTTTTACGGTCAATCGGTCTGTTTTTCTTCCCGCTTGGAATTCAAAAGGCCAACATGTGTACATAACTAGAACCTCTTCTTCATCCAGCAAATGATCCACTACCCAATTTTCCAGATCCATTTCGTTATAAACCTGTATTTCCGTCACTTCATATTCGTATTTGCAATAATTAGTATTAAATTCAATAATATCTCCAACCTCTAAGTCACGAAGCGGACGGAAATGCGATGTATTATGAGCAGAAAGAAGAATCATCCTTCCAAAACCCGGCAAAAAACTACCGATATATTGTCCTGCCCCCTGTCTTAAAATAGCATAGGAGTCATCCCAATAAACCGGAGAATCCAATCCTGCTTTCTCATTGTAAAGCTGACCATAGTGAACACCCGAAGCAGGCAACTCTATATCACGTATATCAATATAGGTTTTTTCCGCCTCCCTTATTTCTACCGGTTTTGCATTTGGATCATATATCGGATGTTTTTCTTTTTCCTCTGCTACAATGCTCTGGCTTGTAGAAAAAATTGAAGCCGCAGAAACTACAGTATCCCAGTAGGGTTTTAATGCCACGTATAAAATTAAATAACCTAATACACTAAAAATTACTGGCATAAATACAT
>CADANR010000040.1:32409-34854 GCA_902789265.1 uncultured Lachnospiraceae bacterium
AATTTAATAAGTCCAAAGCTGGCATATAAACATATGCCAGTAATTTAAATGCTCTAGACTTATTTTTCATTAATAATCTGCCTTACGATTATCTTGCAACCTTTTTGCTTCTGGATGCTACAAATGCGCCAACACCAAGAAGGGAAATAAGAGCGATACCACCGATAACAGCTACAGTAGCGGTTGTATTAACACCGGTCTGATTAATAATACCTGTACCTGCTTTAGCAACTACATCACCACCAAAAGAAACTGTAGCGATTGTAGTATTAGTATCTACACTAACAGTCATTCCATACTTAGGTGCAACAGTATTAATTAATGCAGCAACCTGAGGTGCGGACTGTCTTAAATCATTTCCTTTTGCGTTCTTGGAAGCAAGAAGTGCATCAACCTGTGTTAAAACACCATCGAATTCCTTGCATGCATTGGAATCAAGATCAACCTTTGTCAAAGCGTTAGTAGCTTCTGCAATATACTGGCTTGCAACAGCGCCTTTAACTTCATACTTTGCAAGGATTGCGGAGAAGCGATTTAACAAAGCCTCTTCTTCGGTGCTTACACCATTTGCTGCAAATACTGTCATGGACATGCAAACAACTAATACAATCAACATTCCGAAAGCAATTAACCTTTTTTTCATTTCTCAAATCTCCTTTTTTATTATTTCTCACTCTCATATGTTTCTAATGCATAAACAGTGTTTGAAATAGTTAACCCCAAACACGATATATGCACATTTTAACATGTTATTTTTATATGTCAAGTGATAAATGACATTTTCAGTAACTTTTTGGCACCTTTTACCTATTAAAAAAGCGCTGAAAATCAAGTGTTTGTGCAATTTTACTTTATTATGATAAATTACTAAATTATTTCAAAAATATTACTAATTGCTGTTACGCATTATATAGGAAAAGATTAAATACGCGGTTTTCAATGCATCATGGCGGATACGCTCCTCCTCAATGGAGAAAATATCGTCGGCAATGACCTCAATTCCATCCACTCCGGTAAGCGGGACAATGGTTTTTCCTTCGGTATCCAAGTATTTCTTGCGGATTTTGGTATCCACGTCGCCGGAATTGGCTACGACCACGTCCACTTTCCTGCCGTTTAAGTACTTATTGATGACCGCGATATGATCCCCGACGCTGTACCCGTCCGTCTCACCGGGCTGGGAAACCAGGTTGGAAACATACATAACCGGCGCATTTGCGTTATTTACGGCCGTTACAACCTCTCCGGAGAGCAAATGGGGAAGAATACTGGTATAAAGACTTCCGGGGCTGAAAATGATCAAATCCGCGTCCTTGATGGCATCCTTGATTTCCTGACCGACATGGATTTCATGGTCATAGGCAAGCTTCTCGATATTTTTCACGTTCTGGCTGACACTCTCTTCCCCGAAGAATTCCTCGCTTTCTCCGATTCCGACCAACTCGACCTTCTCCTCTGTTAACGGTAGCACGGTACCCTTGACGCGAAGGATTTTTGCCATGTACTTGGCAGCTTCGGTCAGGCTTCCCTTGGTATCGATTAACGCCGCAAGCATGATATTGCGCACCGGGTGGTTGTGAAGGGACCCTTCCTTTGAGAAGCGGTACCTTAAAAGATCGACAAAATCACCGTCCACGTTCGCCATGGACAAAAGGACTTTGCCGATATCCCCGACTGCAGGGATGTCCAGCTCTTCCTTGAGCACACCCGTACTGCTGCCGTTATCACTGACTGCGATGACGGTGGTTACGTCAAGCGGGAAGAGTTTCAGACCCGATAATAAGTTGGAAATGCCGGTGCCGCCGCCGAAAACGACTACTTTTTTCATGCCATTGTTCATACTTATACCCTTTCCGGGTTAATTATACAATTTAAAAGTTGGAATTACAGTCTTTCCTTGCTCTCGATATCCAGGAAGTACTTGTAGGTATCAACTGTAATCTCGCCGCAGGCTTCTTCATCGCACGCAATAATTGCCGCATTGTGGAGCTGAAGTGCAGAGCAGGTCCACTTCTGGCTTACGCCACCTTCTACAACTGCTGCAAGTGCTCTTGCTTTGTTGTGTCCGGAGATAAGAACCAAAACTTCCTTGGAATCGGTAACGGTTCCGATACCTACGGAAAGTGCCTTAGCAGGAACTGCTTCGGGATCGTTTCCGAAGAATCTGGAGTTAACGATTCTGGTGTCGGTTGTTAAGTCTCTTACGCCCGTTCTGGAAGAAAGGGATGTAAACGGCTCATTGAATGCAAGATGTCCGTCTACGCCGATACCGCCCATGAACAAATCGATTCCGCCGTAGGATGCGATTTTTTCTTCGTATCTTGCGCACTCGCCTTCGGGATCATCTGTCATGCCGTTTAAAATATTGATATTTTCAGGTTTCATGTCAACAAGATGATTGAAAAGATTGTCATGCATGAAATACCAGTAGCTCTGGTCATGCTC
>CADANR010000041.1:0-6483 GCA_902789265.1 uncultured Lachnospiraceae bacterium
AATCATCTTTTCTTCGTCCGCAACGGTTTACGGAGTTCCGAAGACGGTTCCGATTACGGAAGATTTCCCTTTAAGCGCAACGAATCCTTACGGACGCACGAAACTGATGCTGGAGGAAATTTTAACCGATCTTACCATATCGGATCCGGAGTGGAGTGTGGTTCTGCTTCGTTACTTCAATCCCATCGGTGCTCATGAAAGCGGCCTGATAGGAGAATCCCCGAACGGTATTCCGAACAATTTAATGCCCTATATCATGCAGGTTGCGGTAGGAAAACTACCGGAGCTCGGCGTATTCGGAAACGATTATGATACACCTGACGGAACCGGTGTCAGAGATTACATCCATGTTACCGACCTGGCAAAAGGTCATGTTGCGGCGCTTCCGAAGGTGACCGGAGAAACCGGCGTTAACATTTATAACCTGGGTACCGGAAACGGATACTCGGTACTGGATATCGTGAAGGCCTTTGAGGCAGCAAACGATGTGAAGGTTCCTTATTCCATCAAGCCCAGACGCCCCGGTGACGTTGCACAGTGCTATGCGGATCCGAAGAAAGCCAAGGAAGAACTCGGCTGGGTAGCAGAGTATGACTTGGAGCGCATGTGCAAGGATTCCTGGAGATTCATCTGCAAGGAAACCGGAAGAGAAGTTTGACATCTATTTATCAAAGTGCTACGATAAACCCAAGTGTAATTGTTTATAAAATATTAAGAATTTAAAGGGTTTATACGACTTACAAATCCTTAGTTTTAAGCAATTCAAAGTAAGCAGTTAAAATATATGGAAATCAGGTCTTATTTAAGGAGGAAATGAAAAATGGACGGATTCAACGATCAGAACAACACCGGATATACCGATCCGGGTTTTGCACAGGACGGCTATACACAGCAGTATACCCAGCCGCAGTACACACAGCCGCAGTATACACAGACACCCGATATGGGAGCATATAATCAGGTAAATACTGAATACCAGTCCGGTGCTACGAAGTGCCCCGGTAAGGAAATTACGGGATTTATTCTCGGTATCAATTCCATCGTATGGGGCGGTCTCGGATTGCTCTGCAGTTTTATTCCGTTTTACGGAATGATTTTTGCATTTATCTGGGGCGGTTTCGGTATCGGTTTCGGTATCGCAACCAATATTCTTCACAAGAAGGTGCACGAGGAAGCTACCGAGA
The DNA here is from genome assembly GCA_902789265.1 of uncultured Lachnospiraceae bacterium. Lineage (GTDB taxonomy): Bacteria > Bacillota > Clostridia > Lachnospirales > Lachnospiraceae > UBA3766. The sequence goes on from CADANR010000041.1 coordinate 1,185, forward strand.
TTACCAATAAAATCGAAACCGGAAAGAAACTTGCAACTCCCGGAATTATCCTTTCCATTGTTGCAATGGTTCTTTCCACCATTGTTACAATTGTCTTGTTTGCAATAGGAGTTGGAGCAGCTGTAATTGGTTCATCTTCCCAGAGTGGTAATTTTACTTTCTAAGTATTCCGTTAAAATGGAATAACAGGAAATAAGGCGAGTTAATAAAGGAGGGAGAAAAATATGCCGATTCTCATTTTCTTATTTGTAGTAGTTATTATTTTTCTGATTATTGTAGTTGCAATGGCACTGAAGGTCGTTCCGCAGGAGCACGCCTATGTCATTGAGCGTTTCGGAAAATACAGCTCCACCAAGAAAGCAGGTATTAATTTAATTTTTCCCTTTGCAGACAGAGTTGCAAGAAGAGTATCCTTAAAGGAACAGCTTGCGGACTTTCCGCCACAGCCGGTTATCACGAAAGATAACGTTACCATGCAGATTGATACGGTTGTATTTTATAAAGTATTCGACCCGAGGCTTTATACGTACGGTGTCGAGGATCCGCGTCTTGCACTGGAATCCCTTACCGCTACCACTCTTCGTAATATCATCGGTGAACTGGAACTCGACGAAACATTGACTTCAAGAGAAGTAATCAATACCAAGATGCAGGCGGTTCTGGATGAAGCAACCGATCCCTGGGGCATCAAAGTAAGACGTGTGGAAGTAAAGAACATCATGCCGCCGACTGCAATCCGTGAAGCAATGGAGAAGCAGATGAAGGCAGAGCGTGAAAGACGTGAGCAGATCTTAATCGCGGAAGGTTCCAAGAAGGCAGCCATTCTGGAAGCAGAAGGTGAGAAGGAATCAAGAGTCCTTCGTGCGGAAGCATTAAAGCAGGAGCTGGTTCTGGAAGCAGAAGGTCATGCGGAAAACATCCGCCTTCACAAACAGGCAGAAGCAGACGGTGTAAAAGTTCTGTTGGATGCAGGCTTAACACCGGAGCAGTTCGTACAGTTGAAAGCGCTGGATTCGTTTGAGAAAGCAGCGGACGGCAAGGCAGAGAAGATTGTCATTCCTTCGGAGATTGCATCTTTGGCCGGCCTGGCAGCTGGAATCCAGGGAACACTGAAATAGAAACTACATAAGTTAAGCAAAGCAAAGGGCTGTCGCGTTAAAGCGGACAGCCCTGTTTTTTACGGAGAAATATTTATGCCGATAAAGAATCTTTTTTATTTGGAAAGAGTGTAGAATAAATTCTCGGCTTCTGCTCTTTCCGCATCATCGATATCTCCGTCACTCTTACTGATGATTCCGCAAAGAAGAACCATTAAGTCCAGATAATCGTTTGCGGCTTGTTCATCCATTGCCTGAAGGAGCTTGTATTCCTTGGAGATTTCATTTTCAAAAAGCGCATCGATTCGCTCCTTTTGTTCAGCCATAAGAGTTCTGAGTTCAGGATAGGTATAGGTAAAACCTAAAGAGGTATTGCCGAGAAGTTCATTTAAATAATCAACTTCCGGCTGCTTAATCTGTCCGTCAGCCGCAATCATATGGATGATGGCGCATAAAAAATCATTGTAAAACCATGTTTCCATGTCACCGTAGTGTTCTACGTTCCATTTTCCGTCATTTTCCAAAACATCACATTCTTCCACGAATGCTTCATAAAGTGAATTAAAAGCATCAACGCTTTCTTTTAAAGTATCCATAATTTTCCCTCACATATTCTGTTTGTCTGTTGCGTAAGTTAATTGCATAACCGATTTTATTATAACACAGTTTACTGGAATGTGACAGAGAGACGGTTCTTTTGCTACATCAATTACCTATTGACACAGTAGGTAAAAGGGTTTATTATAATTGACATGGAGATGTCATTCTCTGGCGACAGCAGAAGGGAGTAACTACAATGATTTATGCAGATAATGCAGCAACTACAAAGATGAGTGATGCGGCAATCGATGCGATGGTTGCCTGTATGAAGGAAAATTACGGAAACCCGTCCAGCTTATATGTGGTCGGACAGAAGGCCAAGGAAGTGCTGGAGGACGCAAGGGAAGAGGTTGTAAAAGCAATCGGTGCGGATAACTTCCGCGAGATTATTTTCACCTCGGGAGGAAGCGAGGCGGACAATCAGGCGCTTCGGACAGCGGCGGAAATCGGAAAGAAAAACGGGAAAATGCATATCATCTCATCCGCCTTTGAACATCACGCAATTTTACATACACTGAAAAGACTGGAAAAAGAAGGTTTTGAAATAACTCTTTTGGATGTACATGAAAACGGTTTAATCAAACCCGAAGAGGTAGCGGCAGCCATCCGCGAGGATACCTGTCTGGTAACCATTATGTATGCAAATAACGAAATCGGAACCATTCAGCCGATTCGTGAAATCGGTGCAATCTGCAGAGAGAAAAAGGTATTATTCCACACGGATGCCGTGCAGGCTGTCGGTCATATTAAAGTAAATGTAAAAGATGACAATATCGACATGCTTTCCGCTTCGGCCCATAAATTCCACGGACCGAAAGGCACGGGTTTTTTATATGTCAGAAAAGGTATTCCTATTACCAACTTAATCGAAGGCGGTGCACAGGAACGCGGAAAACGTGCGGGAACCGAGAATGTTCCGGGTATCGTTGCGACATCGGTTGCCTTGACGGAAGCAATAGAGAATCTGGAGAAAAACGCGGAGATTACAAAGGTTAAGAGAGACCGCCTGATTGCGGGGTTAAAGGAGATTCCGCATTCTGCAATCAACGGTGACGAAACAAACCGTCTTCCCGGAAACGTGAATTTCTGCTTTGAAGGAATTGAGGGAGAGTCCTTATTATTACTCCTTGACGACAAAGGAATTCAGGCATCTTCCGGCAGTGCTTGCACTTCAGGATCTTTAGATCCGAGTCATGTGCTTTTAGCAATCGGCAGAGTACATGATGTGGCACATGGGTCTTTACGCCTTACCATTAACGAAGAAACCACGGATGAGGATGTGGAGTACATCATTAAATCCGTGAAGGAAGTTGTGGAATATTTAAGAAGCTTCTCGCCGATCTGGAGAGATTTGGTGGCAGGCAAGAAGCAGTTTATTCTTTGATTTTATAAAAGAATTCACAGAGTATTATTTAGAAGAGAAAGAATCGGAGTAAGAGTAACGGAGGAAAACAGAATGGCATTATACAGTGAAAAAGTAATGGATCACTTCAGAAATCCCAGAAACGTCGGTGTGATTGAGGATGCAAACGGTATTGGAGAAGTCGGCAATGCGAAATGCGGCGACATCATGAAGATGTATTTAAAAATCGAAAATGATATCGTAACGGACGTGAAATTCGAAACTTTCGGCTGCGGAAGTGCGATTGCATCCAGTTCCATGGCAACCGAAATGATAAAAGGAAAACCATTATCGGAAGTAAGAGAGCTTACCAATAAGGCCGTTGCGGAAGCTCTTGACGGACTTCCTGATTATAAGATGCACTGTTCCGTGCTTGCGGAAGAAGCGATTAAGTCGGCCTTAGAGGATTATGAGAAACGCAAGTCTGAAGAAAACTGATACATTTATAATCGAGTAGGGAGAAGAATTCTTCCCTACTCAATCTGAGAAATACAAAATTAAATTTGCTATAAAAAAAATTTATCACAACCTATTGACATAGTAGGTGAATGGATATATAATTCAAAACATCAAACGAAGGAGAAAAGCAATGAATTTGCAAACAGTATCTGTAAAACAGAATACGATGTGTATGCGCATGTGGATGTGCTGCTTGAGTATGAAGGATCCCGCCATTCAGGATTCCGGAAATACGGAAGCGGTAAATATGCGTGTGTGCTGTTTGCCGTAATCCGTATTGCAAGGAAGATGTGTGTAAAAGGGGATCCGAAAACGGACCCCCGTTTTTTATGCCATCCATGCGCAGGGCTGCGTAATGTAAATTCCTGCATTCGCAGGACGCAGTCCGAGCGCGAGTAGGGTGCGAATAAATTCTTCCCTACTCGATTATCACGAAATATGCAACGGATTGGAAAGGAGTGAGAAATATGAGAACGGAGAAAATTCATTTAAGCTACAGTACACGAATGTGTCAGGGCATACGATGTTGCATTTAAGTTTCCGGCGGGACAGTATCATTTGCAGGAAGGTCGGAGAAAAGAATCGACAATAAAGAATGGAATGTGTTGAAAAGTAACTATAGAAAAATATCAGGATTACAAACTGAAAAAATCTGGAAAATCACAAAAATTTGAAAATCACAAAGGAGAAAAACAATGAAGAATAAATTTATTAATAAAATCGCAGCCGTCGGATTAACGGTAATTACCACAGCAGGATTGTTCACAGGATGTGTAGGAAATACGGTAAAGGCAAGCGGAAGTGAGCAGGTTAGTGTTGAGGAAGAAGAAATAATCGTAGTAGAAAGCGAAACAGTCGAAGAAGCGGAATCCGTTACGGTTGACAGCAAAGGAACCATTACCGTAGCAGCATCTCCCACACCTCATGCAGAGATTCTTGCAGAGGCAGGAAAGATTCTTGAAAAAGAAGGATGGACACTCGAGGTTACCGAATTTGAAGATTATGTTCAGCCGAACCTTGTAGTAGAAGACGGAGATATTGATGCAAACTATTTCCAGCATACTCCTTACCTTGACAATTTTAATGAGGAAAAAGGAACCCATCTAGTATCCATCGCAGGTGTTCACTATGAGCCCTTCGGAATTTATCCGGGAACCAAGGCTTCCTTGGATGACATTGCAACCGGCGATACAATCGCAGTACCCAACGATACCACCAATGAAGCAAGAGCATTACTTCTTCTTCAGGATAACGGCATCATCAAATTAAAAGACGGTGCAGGACTTACCGCAACCGTTCTGGACATTGAGGAAAATCCTTATGATATCAAAATCCAGGAACTGGAAGCTGCTCAGGTATCCAGAGTAAAAGATGAAGTGGCATACGTTGTATTAAACGGAAACTACGCACTTGAAGCCGGATTCTCCGTAGCAAAGGATTCCATCGCTTATGAGAAATCCGATTCCGATGCTGCAAAGACCTATGTAAATATTCTTGTTGTAAAAGAGGGAAATGAAAATAACGAAGGATTACAGGAACTTGCAAAGGTACTGAAATCCGATGAAATCAAGGACTACATCAATAACACTTATGACGGTGCGGTAGTACCTTTCGAAGAGTAATTCGACATAAGAGACATTTAAAAATTAAACTACAAATGTAGTGCAATCAGTATCACAAAATCAAATTCTCTCTCCGGGTTTCATTTGCCCGGAGGGAGAAACGCTGAAAGTAAAAGATT
>CADANR010000041.1:6505-20871 GCA_902789265.1 uncultured Lachnospiraceae bacterium
AAGAAATCCCGAAAGAAGAAAAATCATGGCAATTATCGAAGTAAGAAATTTAACAAAAACTTTTGATGAAAAAAAGAGCAATATTCATGCTCTTTCCGATATTGATCTTTCTGTGGAAGAAGGGGAGATTTTTGGAGTAATCGGTCTGTCCGGTGCCGGAAAAAGTACACTGGTTCGTTGTATGAATCTGTTGGAAAAACCGACAAGCGGAGAAGTATGGGTAGACGGAAAGAATCTGATTACATTATCGAACAAAGAGCTTCGCTTCATGCGCAGGGAAATCGGTATGATTTTTCAGCATTTCAATCTTTTGATGCAGAGAAACGTCCTGGATAATGTCTGTTTCCCGATGGAAATCGCCGGTGTAAAACGGCGTGAAGCCAGGGAAAAGGCAATGAAATATTTGGAGATTGTAGGCCTTCGAGAGAAAGCGAATGCATATCCCGTTCAATTATCCGGCGGACAAAAACAACGTGTAGCTATTGCAAGAACACTTGCTTCGAATCCCCGGATTATTTTATGCGATGAGGCAACCAGTGCCCTGGATCCGCAAACGACCGGAACGATTCTCGGTTTATTAAAACAGATTAACAAAGAATACGGCATCACAATTGTAGTAATTACACACGAGATGAGAGTTGTGGAAGAAATCTGCGACCGGGTTGCAGTGCTGGACCGTGGAAGTCTGGCAGAGATCGGAAGAGTGGAAGAAGTATTCAGAAATCCGAAAAGTAACGCGGCAAAGAGTCTTTTGCTTGAGAGAAAAATAGAACAGCTGGGGGTAACGATTACCGATGGAATTTAAAGATATATTTAATATGCTGGTGGACGGTACCTGGGATACTCTCTACATGGTTCTTATCTCAACATTGCTTGGATATGTTCTGGGACTTCCGCTGGGTATCTTACTTACAATAACGGATGCAGACGGAATAAGACCGAATAAAGTCCTTTATAAAATCCTTGATATCATCATCAACGTGACCAGGAGTATTCCCTTTTTAATCCTACTGATTTTGATCATGCCATTTACCAAAGCGATTGTCGGAAAAAGTTACGGAACCACGGCAACGATTGTTCCGCTTACGGTTGCAGCGGCACCGTTAATTGCAAGAATGGTGGAAAGCTCCTTAAAGGAAGTGGACAAGGGTGTGATTGAAGCGGCATTCAGCATGGGAGCCGGGTATTTTACAATCATCTGGAAGGTGCTCGTAACCGAAGCAAGAACTTCTCTATTGGTAGGAGTTACGATTGCACTCGGTACAATTCTCGGGTATTCTGCGATGGCCGGTGTTATCGGCGGAGGCGGACTGGGAGACATCGCCATCCGTTACGGATATTACCGGTACGAGACGGGAATCATGATTGTGACGGTTGCGGTACTGGTTGTGCTGATGCAGATTCTGCAGTGGGCAGGAATGTTAATATCCAAAAAGATTGACAGAAGAAGGAAGAACTAAAGATTTAACTATCGGAGAAGAATTATGAAATCCATTCTGGCATATGGTGATTCCAATACCTGGGGATTGGTTCCCGGTTCGAATCCCCAGGAAAGATATCCGTTTGAAAAAAGATGGACCGGTATTCTGCAGGAGAAACTAAAGGATGTACAAATCATTGAAGAAGGTCTTTGCGGAAGAACCACGGTTTTTGAAGATGCCCTGCGTCCGGGAAGAAAAGGAGTAGAAACGCTTCCGCTTGTTTTGGAAAGTCAAAAACCTCTGGACGGAGCAATCTTAATGCTCGGAACAAACGACTGCAAAACGATTTACGGAGCATCGGAATATACCATCGGAAAGGGCATTGAGCTTTGTCTGAACGAACTTGAAAAATATATAACGGCTGACAGGATTCTTTTGATTTCTCCGATTTTACTCGGAGATACGGTTTGGAAACCGAATAAAGATCCCGAGTTCGGAATTCATTCCATTGAGGTTTGCGCAAGGTTAAAATCCGTGTACGAAGAAATTGCAAAAAGACGCGGAACTCTCTTTCTGGCTGCAGGTGATTATGTTGTTGCAAATGATGCGGATGAGGAACACATGGATGAAGAAGGGCATGCAGCTTTGGCTAATGCAGTAGAGGATGCTATTCGGAAATGTTATTGAAAAGTACAGAGTATATCAGATGCCGTAGCCGCAGGAATGGCATAGGCTTGCAAAGCTGAAGTTGGAGGTTCGAGTCCGTCCGGTATCGTGAAGCAGTTGTGTAAATATAAGAAGGAGGAAGGAAGATGACCATGTTACATGATATTTCGGATTATATAAGAAGCGGTGAATCCGCAAATCAGGAACTGGGGCTGGAAATCGAGCATTTCATCGTGGATGAAAACGGGGATCAGATCGGGTTCGATGAAATCAGTAAACTGATATATGAAATCGGAAGCGGACTCGATGCGGAGATTCACTATATGGACGGCTATCCGGTCGGGTATTATACCGGAGAATACTCCACGTCCTTAGAGCCTTCCTGTCAGTTTGAAATCAGTATCAATCCCTATTCGGATCTTGAAAAAATAAAGGGAATTTACAATGAATTCAGAACGCTTTGGGAACCGGTTTTTTCCGCGCGCGGCTATCATTTTGAAAACGGAGGGAATCTTGCCAAAGTGGAAGCGGGAGATATTGTGCCGGAGCAGATTCCGCTTTCACCGAAATCCCGCTATAAATATATGAACCGCTACTTTGAGAGCAGCGGAAAATACGGCAAATACATGATGCGTGCGTCTGCATCGACGCAGGTTTCCGTTGATTATTTTTCCGAAGAGGATATGGTAAGGAAACTCCGGATTCTGCAGAAAATATCGCCGATTCTGATGATTATGATGGAAAACAAGAGTAACGCGGATTTTACGCTGGATGATACCTCCAAAAAGCACCTCTTAAGAATCCAGGAATGGGATAATCTGGATCCGGATCGTACGGGATTTATAAAAGGGTCTCTGGAGGAGGATTTCGGATATGAAAAAATGGCGGAGATTATTTACAAAACTCCGCTGATTCTGCTAACCGATAACGGAGAAACCATCGATGTCGGACATCTGAGTGCGGAGGAATTAATCAGAACGCATGTTATTTATGAGGATGAACTCGGAAATGAGAGAAAGAAACGTTTAATCGAGCATTTTATGTCCATGGGATTTTTCCATTTTCGTGTGAAAAAATATATTGAAATACGCGTTGCGGACAGTGTGCCGATTGAGAAGGCACTGGGCTATGCGGCTATCATTAAGGGAATTGTATATAACGAGGATGCACTGGATAAACTGGAGAAGAGTCTTTCTTTAGTGCACAGCATAGAGGACATTGAAAAAGCAGTGGATGAAATCGAGAAAAACGGACTGGATGCGGTAATTTACGGGAAGAAAACCGCAGCCTGGTGGGTAGATGAACTGATTCGTCTGGCAGCCGGAAATCTTGATGAAGAAGAGGGGAAGTATCTTAATTATGTGCGAACTGTTTGGGGTAACGGCAAATAAAAAGATTAACGTGAATACTTACCTGCAGAAATTTTTCCGACACAGTAAAGTACAGCCGGACGGATGGGGGCTTGCACTTTTTGATGACGGATGTGTTTCCATCGAGAAGGAACCGGTGAAAGCCAGTAAAAGTAAGTATTTAGAGCACAGACTGCAGGGAAAAATCCAGAGTGCGAGAATGATGGCACACATTCGTCGTGCGACCATGGGAGAAGTGAATTTTAATAATACGCATCCCTTTTCCGCAATAGACGAATCCGGAAGACGCTGGGTACTTGTACATAACGGTACGATTTTTGAGGCACCGGGACTTTCGAAATACCAGTATTCCCAGCAGGGAAGTACGGACAGCGAAAGGATTCTTCTGTATATCATTGAGCAGGTAAATAAAAGATTTTTGCAGGATCCCTGCGGCTTTGACGTGAATGAAAGACTGGCACTGATTGATGAAATCGTGCTTCGGATTGTACCCGGAAATAAGCTGAATTTTCTTTTGTTTGACGGCGATTATTTCTATGTGCATAAGAATGAAAAAGCGACTTTATATACATTGGAAAAGCCCGGCATCACGATTTTTGCAACCAGACCGATTGATGAGGAAGACTGGAAGGAATTGCCGATGAATCAGCTTCTGGTTTATAAGGACGGTCATCTGGTCTACAGCGGAACAAAGCATGAACACGAGTATGTGTACAATGAGGAGCAGATGAAACATTTATTCTTAGACTATGCAGCATTGTAGGAATGATTGTCTGTGTAAAAGTTGATCAATCCAATTGTATGGAGGGAACATGAATATTAATCAGATCAGATATGTATTAAAAGTAGCGGCATCCTCTTCGATGCGCGAAGCGGCAACGGGCTTATATGTTTCTCAGCCTGCATTGTCCGCAAGTATCAGGGAGCTCGAGGAAGAACTCGGAATTCTGATTTTTGAAAGAACAAATAAAGGAATTTCACTGACGGAGGACGGAAGAGAGTTTTTGTCCTATGCGAAAAAAGTGGTATCACAGTACGAGGTTTTGGAAGATCGATATATCGCGGTGGGGAGAGATAAGGAACAGTTTTCCGTTTCCACGCAGCATTACAATTTCGCAATCAAGTCTTTTACGAATGTAATTAAGCAGTTCGAACCGGAAAAATATGTATTTTCCATTCATGAAACAAGAACCATTGAGGTACTTGAGAATGTCCGGGATTTCCGAAGTGAAATCGGAATTGTTTCCTATTCCGGATCCAATGAATCGTTAATTAAGAAACTGATCCGGGAGTACCAGCTTGAATTTACCCCGGTTATGAGGAGAGAGACATACATCTATTTCTGGAAGAATCACAAGCTTGCAAAAAGGAAAAACGTTTCGCTTGAAGAACTGAAAGAATATCCTTGTATAGCATTTGACCAGAGTGATGACAGCAACTTCTATTTAACGGAAGAAGCAATGGCGGACTATGATTACGATAAACTGATTAAGTCGGATGACCGTGCAACTACAATGGAGCTGATTGCAACACTCGGCGGTTACTCCATCGGTTCCGGAATGCTTTCGGAGGAGGATGCGATATTAAAGGGACTGGTATCCGTAAAGTTAAAGGAAGAGGATCCGCTGGTGATCGGTTATATCGTTCGACGCGGAAGCAAGCTTTCGAAGTACGGGGAAGCATATATTGAAGAACTTAACAAGTATAAGGAATTGTAAACAGACATAAGAAAGCTTCCAATTACCCTTAAAGACCGGATTTGCGTGGTTTCAGCGAATTTTGGAAGAATGTTTTGTGATAAGCAAAACTTATCACTAACGATAAAAACGATTGAATTTTCAAACAGTAAGAAACGTGATAGGATGTATTTGTTCCTGAGGGAAAGATGCGGGAACAGTGAAACAAACAGGAATTCAATTTAAAGAAAAAAGAGTTTACAGGATTAAAAATTTAGGAAAGGAAAAGAAACGACATGAGAAATTACAGTATTCATTCCATGATGGATATGTGCATGTGCAGCTGCGAGATGATGTGTATTCGAACAGTAAAATTTTCATGCGCTTCTTTGCCGGAATGAGTTAAGACAGAATCAAAATGATTTTTGAAGGTCGTCGGCATGCGCTGACGACCTTTTTTTGCGCAAACTTTTAAATACCAAAGGAAACGAAAAATGAGTGAAGAAACAATCCGTTTAAAAACCGACAGCGATGGGATCGACTGGGAGCAGGTAAGCGAGGTATTAAGAAAAAGCGGTTTATCCGATGCTCCGGCGGAGGTTCAGAAGAAGGCCTTTACAAACAGCGGTCTCGTCGCCTTCCTCCTCGATTCGGACAAGATTATAGGAGTAGCAAGAGCACTTACGGATCATGTCAGCCAGGGAGCCATCTACAATGTGGCACTCAGAGATGAATACCAGGGGAGAGGTTTAGGACGCAAATTAATAGAATCCCTGCTCGAACGAATGCAGGGCCAGAACGTAATCTTATACACACACCCGCAGACAGTACTGATGTATGAGAAATTCGGATTCCGAAGAGCAAAAAGCGCGATGGAGTTTTTCCAGATTGATGAAGAACACAAAGCGTGGCTGGAAAACGAAGGGTTCTTCTTACCGGAGGGATTCCGGTTTGCGGATGAATATAAAAGAGAAGATATGAAAGGACCAAGGTGGAGAAAATGAATAAAAGAAAATACCGCGGAGCGACCGACCGATGTTGATGCGGGAGGAAACAGTAAATCTGAAAAAGTAAAAAACAAAAAGAAACTCACAAAAACGATACTCACAAAACGACACTCACGAAAACGATACTCACAATTAAAAAACGACACTTAAACAAAAAACAACATTTAATCAAACACACAAACACCAAATATCACAAAGAAAAGAGGAAAAAGAAATGAAAAACAGAACACTTACAAAGATTATAACAGGAGCATTATCAACCATACTTTCAGCAGGAATTCTGGTAGGCTGCACGGCACAGGCAGCACCGGCAGAGGCAGTATCTGAGGAAACAGTAGTTGTGGAAACTTCTGAAACAACAGACGTTACGGAACCTGCAGCAGAAGTAAGAACCATTTATGCAGTTACGGGAGCATCTCCCAGACCGTTTACCTACTACGGTGATGACAATGAACTGACGGGACAGAATATCGAACTGGTTACGGCGATTTTTGACAAGCTTCCCCAGTATGAACTTGTCTGGGAAGTTACCGATTTCCCTTCCATCTTTGCAGGACTTGATTCCGATAAGTATCAGCTCGGTGTAAACAACTTTGCAAAGAACCCGGAGCGTGCTGAGAAATATATCTTTACAGATCCTATCTTCTCCAATGCATACATCATCGTTTACAGAAAAGATTTAGAGCTTCCCGAGAAACTGGACTTCCCCGATTTAGCAGGTCTTAACTATGTAGGACAGACTGCAATCAACGGAACTACTGCAATTGAGAATTTCAATGACGAGAATCCCGATAAGTTAATCAATATCAACTATACCGAAGAAGATTTAAATGTTCAGTTAAGCGATATTGAAGCAGGCAAGTATGATTTCTTAATCATTGACAAGCCGATGTACTGGGGCTTCTATCAGCCTGAATTCGGTTACGATTTAAACACTGCAGACCTTGCAGGATACGGTGTAGGCGAAGGTCTTGACAGCTACTTAATCGTAAGCAAAACCGCAGAGAACGAACAGCTTGTAGAAGATATCAATGCAGCATTAAAAGAGGTAGTTGAGGAAGGTACTTCCAAGGAACTGAACGTGAAGTACTTTGGAGATGATTACTCTCCTTCCTATAACTAATAATAGTGAATCCTTCTTATCGGCGGGTTCATTTACCCAAAGAAAATAAGAAGAAAGCGGTTTCTTAAAAAACGTTGCCCGCGTATCCGGGAGCTGCAGTTTGCCGCAGTTCCCGGTAAAGGAACCGATAAAGAGGATAGGAAAAATGGCAAAGTTATTTGATGTTAAATTAGTATTCACACAAATTCCTGAATTACTGAAATACCTTCCGACAACGCTGTATTTAACGGCAATCGCGCTGGTAATTGGTCTGGTGGTGGGACTTTTGATTGCATTAATCCGCATGAAAAAAATCCCTGTATTAAATCAGATTGCAATCGCATTTGTTTCGGTTATGAGAGGAACGCCGATTATTGTTCAGCTCTACATTACATACTTCGGAATTCCGATTGCATTAAAGTACATAAATTACTACTACGGCACACATTATGATATCAATGCCGTCCCGGGAATTGTTTTTGCAATGATTGCTCTCGGATTAAATCAGTCGGCATTCGATTCGGAAACAATCCGTGCGGCAATCCAGTCCGTTGACCGTGGTCAGATCGAAGCTGCAAAATCCATCGGAATGAGCGGGTTCCAGGTTTTAAGAAGAGTAATCCTCCCGCAGGCCGGATCAGTCGCACTTCTTCCGCTCGGAAATTCCTTAATTGCACTGATTAAAGGAACATCCCTGGCGTTTACCTGCTCGGTAGTGGAAATGACGGCAGCAGGAAAAATCTTAGCCGGAAGAAATTACAGGTATTTTGAAGCGTATTGCACACTTGCAATTATTTACTGGGTACTCACATTCATCTTGGAACGTGTACTTGCACTGATCGAAAAGAAAATCTCCATACCGGAGCAGGCTCCCGAAACAAGCACCACCGAAAAGGTTGAGATTCCGGTAACTCAGGAGGTGGCAGCATGAGCTTAATCGAAATCAGAAACTTAAGCAAGAAATTTGGAAACAATGTCATTCTTGACGGAGTGGATTTAAATATCAATCAGGGAGAGGTGGTTGCAATCATCGGACCTTCCGGAACAGGAAAATCGACACTTCTTCGCTGCTTAAACTTACTGGAAAAGCCGGAAAACGGCAGCGTATCCGTGGACGGAAAAAACTACAATTTAACAACCAAATCTTCCAAAGAAGTGCTTGCCTTAAGGCAGGAGACGGAAATGGTTTTCCAGCAGTTTAACTTATTTAAACACAAAGATGCACTGAATAATGTTATGGAAGGTCTCCGGGTAGTAAAGAAACTTCCCAAGGCTGAGGCAAGAAGAATTGCGGTAGCCGAACTGGAAAAGGTAGGAATGAGCGACAGACTGCATCATTATCCGAGACACTTATCCGGAGGTCAGCAGCAGAGAGTAGCCATTGCAAGAGCGCTTGCATTGAAACCGAAACTGTTACTCATGGATGAGCCTACATCGGCACTTGATCCGGAACTCGTCGGAGAAGTATTACTGACGATTAAGAGAGCGGCCAGGGAAGGAAACACTATTCTTTTAGTGACACACGAGATGGATTTTGTAAGAAATGTAGCAAATAAAATTATCTTTTTAGAGAACGGAAAAATTGTTGCAGAGGGAACACCGAAAGAGATTTTTGAAAATCCGAAAAACGAACGTCTGCGTGAATTCTTAAGAAATATCAATATGTTAAGAACAGCGGATGATTACGTAATTTAAGTCAGAGGAAAGAAACATGGCGGAGAAAGAACGAATAATAAAAGATTTTCTGGAGCTTAGCGCTATCGACTCCGTCAGTTTCAAAGAGCGAAAGTTCGCAGATGTATTAAAACAAAAACTGGAACTGCTCGGAATAAAAGCACATGAGGATTCCGTTTCGGAAGAAATAGGATCAAATGCCGGAAACGTGTATGCATTCTGGAAAGGAGAAGAAAATCTTCCGACGATTCTGTTATCCGCACACATGGATACGGTGGAACCGGGAATCGGGAAAAAGGCGATTTATGATTCGGAAAAAGGGATTCTAAGAAGTGACGGGACAACGGTTCTCGGGGCGGACGATATCGCCGGAATCACTGAAATATTGGAAGCAATCCGGCAGATTCAGGAAAGCGGAAGAAAGCATAAAAGTGTGGAACTAATATTCCCGGTTGCAGAGGAAGTATATACGAAAGGATCTTCTTCCTTTGATTATACAAGACTTTCCGCAAAAGAAGCTTATTGCCTTGATTTAAGCGGACATGTGGGAGCTGCGGCAATAAAAGCTCCGACACTGATTTCCTTCCGGATTACGATTCACGGGAAAGCATCCCACGCAGGTTTTGCCCCGGAAAAAGGAGTAAATGCAATTGAGATTGCGGCGAAAGCAATCGCCGGAATAAAACAGGGACAAGTGGATGAAGACAGCACCTTAAACATAGGAACCATCAAAGGCGGAACAGCAACGAATATTGTTTCGGAAGAAGTAAAGATTGAAGGAGAAATCAGAAGTTTTAAACATGAAAGTGCGCTGAAACTTTTGGAAGATACCAAATTCAAATTTGAAGAAGAGGCAATAAAGATCGGAGCCGGAATAACAGGGATAGATTTTAAATCCGAAATTCACTTAATTGCGTACGAAAGAAACGAAGACGAAGAGGTAGTAAAAAATTTTCGTACGGCAGCAAAGAAAACAGGAATAGAACCGAAACTGATCTCCACAATGGGCGGTGCGGATAATCACCAGTTTAACAAAAACGGAATCAAAGGAATCGTATTATCCTGCGGAATGCAGAATGTCCATACTACGGAAGAGTATATAGAAATTGCCGACCTGGAAGCAGGTGCCGATTTGGTGGCAGAGTTAATTTCGGCTGAATAGAAACGAAGAATCACGGGGAAATCCGTTTTAACCATAATAAGACAGGGAACAGGAAAAGCATATGTCCAATATCGTACCATTTCAAAGCATAGCATTATTTGAGAATACATTTCGTCATCAGATTAATAAAGACAGCGGAAAAATAGAAGACCGGAAATTTGTATTTGATAAACATTTCGGTGACGGACCCGAAGATTTACCGGTGGACCCGGACCGCTACCGGTTAATCTGGATGCCGGGTTGTCCGCATTCCAATAAAGCGGTAATCACCTTAAGACTTTTGGGACTCGATAAGGTCATCAGTATCGGAGAATGCGGAATTTTAAGAGATCCGCGGGGCTGGGTATTTTCAGAGGACTTGGGAGAAGTTGATCCGGTTTTAAAAATCCATTATCTGGATGATGCGTACATTAAAGGGGACCCTGAGTTCACAGGCCGTTCCACGGTACCTGCAATTGCTGACATCAAAAGCGGTGCGGTGGTACAGAACGAAGCTTGGGAAATTCCGAAATATCTGATTACGGACTGGGAAAGATTTCATAAAGAGAATGCACCGGATCTTTATCCGAATGCATTACAGGAAGAAATAGACGGACTGACTCCGGTAATCAAACTTGTAAATGCATATGCCTGCGGTTTTGCAAGAAATCAGGAAAGCTTCGATGAGGGATATAAAAGTTATTTCAAAGTACTGGATCAATTAGAGGAAAGACTTTCAAGGAAACGTTTCCTTCACGGCGATTTTATCACCCTTTCCGATATTCATTTGTTTGTAGCGCTGATTCGTTTTCATATCAATTATCATCTGGTATTCGGCGTGAACAAAAAGCGACTGGAAGATTATCCGAATCTCTGGGGATATACAAGGGATTTGTATCAGACCGAAGGGTTCTATGAATATACGAAACTCGAAAAAATCAAAGAGCACTACCAGTTGTCTCCGCATATGAGAGCGAAGCTCGGCAATGTCTACGGACTCTTGGGAGTCGGGCCGGACAATTCCAAACTTCTTGCCCCAACCGGAAGAGAAAAACTTTCGGGTAATCCGAAACAGAAATTCGTGTATAAGAATTCCGGGAATAAACATGACGATGTGAATGAGGAAATCCGGTATCTGAAAGAGGAATTGATAAACCCGATTGAAAAAGCCGGAAAAGCAACCTTTCAAACAGACCTGGAAAGGTGGGCACATATCGAAGAGGATACATTAAAGGAAATTGACAAGCGATTGTCGGGGCGGAGATTTTTAACCGGAAATGAGGTTACGGAAGCGGACCGGTTATTGTATCAGACATTACTGAAGCACGACTATATTTACTACTATCTTTACAAACTGAATTTCGCAAAGACATATGATTACGAAAATATCAGAAGATATGAAAAGGACCTGGACGGAATCGAGGCGATTGTTTCGTCCATAGACATAGAGAAAGAAAAAGAAGAAGCATTTAACAATCTACCGGATGAAAGAAATCCATATCATCTGGTTTTCAGAGGACCGGAAAAATAAAAGAAGGTTTTCATGAACCTGTAATAAAGGAGAGAAAATGAGCGAGAAAATAAAATTCGGAAAGGTATCCACATCGGAGAATGTGAATGAAATCAGCGAAAAGGGTGCCTTTGTAAGACAGAAAAACAGATTTGATACACCGTTCGGAAACGGGGAAGGGGAACTGCCGGTAGAAGCAAACCGCTACAGATTAATCTGGACGTCGCTTTGCCCCTGGGCAACCAGACAGGTAATTGCATTTAAACTTCTGGGACTGGAGGATGTTATCAGTATCGGAAAAGTAGCACCCGTAAGAACCGAGAACGGATGGGAATTCTCTCTGGATGAAGGCGGTGTGGATCCGGTACTCGGGATCCGCTACTTACCGGAAATCTATGCGGCTACCGACCCGGAGTATACCGGAAGGGCAACCGTTCCGACCATTGTGGATGTCAAAACCGGAAAGGTAGTCAATAATGATTATCACCGTCTGACGAATTATTGGGAAACTGTATGGAAACCGTTTCATAAAGAAGGAGCGCCCGATTTGTATCCGGAAGATATAAGAAGCGAGATCGATGCGTTAAACGAAATTATCTTTAACGAAATCAACAACGGTGTTTATAAAGCCGGATTTGCACAGTCGCAGGAAAGCTATGAAGAAAATTATCATCTTGTATTTAATCGTCTGGACTGGCTGGAAGAACACTTATCTAAGAACCGGTTTCTTTTCGGAGACCGGCTGACGGATGCGGATATCCGTCTGTATGTAACGCTTGCAAGATTCGATACGGCGTACTATTTTGCATTCCGGTTAAATAAAAAACGGATTCGTGACTATGACAATCTCTGGAATTACGCGAAGGAATTATACAGCATTCCCGCATTTAAAGAAGCAACGGATTTCGATTCCATCAAGCGCGGATATTTACTCGGTTCCCATGCCGATAATCCGTACCAGATTCTTCCGCTCGGTCCCGACAATTCCGTTTGGGAAGAGGCGAATAACAGGAGTGAGAAATTCGGACCGTTGAAATACAAGTATGAATAAAGTTTTGAGTACTTTAAGAGAAATCAAACGACAGAAAAGAATTAAAAATGAACAAATAAAACTACAGATGTAGTACAAGTACAAATACAAAAAGGTGAACGATATGCCTGAATTAAAAAATATAACAGCAGAAATTGAAAAAGACGGAAGTTTTAAAAGACAGAAAAACAGATTCACGACACCCTTCGGAAAAGAAGAAGGACAGCTTCCCGTGGAAGCCGGAAGGTACAGAATATTATGGGCGCCGGTTTGCCCCTGGGCACACAGATCGATAATAGTAAGAGCGCTGCTCGGACTGGAGGATGTGATCAGTGTCGGAACATTGGATCCCATCCGTCCGGAAAATGCGAATGACTGGGCATTCACGCTGGATGAAGGAAATGTAGATCCGGTACTCGGATATTATTATTTGAGTGAAGCCTATTTAAAAGCAGATCCGGAGTATAAGGGAAGATTTACGGTACCCTCCGTAGTTGATTTACAAACCGGAGCCGTGGTGAATAACGATTACTTCAATCTGACAAGATACTGGGAAGTGGAATGGAAGGAATTTCATAAAGAAGGTGCACCGGATTTATATCCGGAGGAACTGAGAGACGAAATTGATTCCCTGAACGATATTCTGTTTCATGAAATAAATAACGGCGTATATAAAACCGGTTTTGCCAGAAGTCAGGAAGCCTATGAGGAAAACTGCAGACTGGTGTTTCGAAGACTTGAGTGGCTCGAAGAAAGACTGTCACATTCGAGATATCTTTTCGGAGACAGGATTACCGAATCGGATGTCAGATTATATGTTACACTCGCAAGATTTGATATCGCCTACTTCAACGGCTTTGCTGCAAATCTCAAAATGTTAAAGGATTTTCCGAATCTCTGGGGATATGCAAGAGATCTGTATCAGATTCCGGGTTTCGGCAGCACAACGAATTTCGATGCCATTAAGAAACATTATCATTTATGTGCGATTTCCACGAACCCGAATAAAATTCTTCCGCTCGGTCCGGATACGGAAATCTGGAACACACCGCACGGAAGAGACAGAGAATACAGGTAAAAACGAAAAGCAATGAAGGCAAGACAAAAAGACAATAAAAGAAAAACAAAAACAATAAAAGAAAAACAATAACAGAAAAACAGAAAAAGGAAAAAATAAGCAAAAAAAAACATTGTCAGGAGGAATAAAAAATGAGTTGCTGCGGAGGAAATGAACCGACTTACTCGGTGGAAATAAAACAGGAAATAGCGAATGACGGAAGATTTATCCGTCAGAAAAATGTATTCACAACTCCGTTCGGAAAAGGAGACGGAGAAATCAAGGTAGAAAAGGGAAGATATAAACTCTACTGGGCAAAGGGATGCCACTGGTCCAACCGTGCATCGATTGTAAGAGAATTGCTCGGTCTCGAAGATGTTCTGGATGTACAGATTGTCGGACGGGAAAATATCAACGGAACCTATGCATGGACCGTTTATGATTCCGAAGGCAATCCGGATAAGCAGAGCGGATACAAATATTTATTTGAATATTATGAAGCCGGAAAGCCCGGTTTTGAAGGACGCGCAACCGTGCCCGTAGTTGTAGATCAGATTGAGAAAAAAGCGGTACAAAACGACTATCACAAACTGACCAATTATTTTGAAACTGAATTTAAGGAATTCCAGAAAAAGGATGCGCCGGATTTATATCCCGAAGACTTACGGGATGAGATTGATGCGTTGAACGAATGGCTTTTTCCGAATGTAAA
>CADANR010000042.1 GCA_902789265.1 uncultured Lachnospiraceae bacterium
TATGACGGTACGGTATTTAACAACAGCGGAAAGAATATCGTTGACTGGACACTGACCATATACATGCCGAACGGCAAGGGCGGAAAGGTATCCTCCGGTTTAATCGATTCGAGCTGGAACGGGGATTATACCAACAACGGTGATTCCTTAACCTTCCTTCCGGCAGAGTATTTGATACCGGTTCCGAAGGATGATAACAAGACCTTCGGATTTGTCATGTATTCCGATAAGGGTCTGGATTTTACGGATTTCGAATTCCGGGGTTACTATCAGTCCAATCTCTGGGAATACAAGGAATTCTGGATCGCCGTCGTCGGACTTGTAATCTGGGCAATCTGGCTGACAGCCTGGGGACTTATGAATACCAGAACCCGGAAACTGAAACGCCAGAAGGCACATGACGAGAAGATAATCGAAGAGACGATGCAGACCTTTGCAAATTTCATCGATGCAAAGGATGAATATACCAAGGGACATTCCACGAGAGTGTCGTTCTATTCGCAGAAAATCGGAAAGCGGATGGGACTCAGCGATGAAGAAGTAAAAATGCTCGGCTACCTGGGCCTCATGCATGACTGCGGTAAAATCGCAATTCCGGATGATGTGCTCAATAAAAGAGGCGGCCTTACGGATGAGGAAAGGAAGCTGATTGAGGAGCATACCACAAGGGGCGGACAGATGCTTGAAAACTTCACCTCTCTTCCCGGAATCCGTGACGGTGCACTTTACCATCATGAAAGATACGACGGAAAGGGATATCCGCAGGGACTGGTCGGAAAAGAGATTCCGCTTTATGCAAGAATTATCTGCGTGGCAGATGCATTCGATGCAATGAATTCCGACAGAGTGTATCGTAATCGTCTTCCGAAAGCAAAGATTCTGTTCGAACTTCGTTCCAATGCCGGGACACAGTTCGATCCGGAAATCGTGGAATATATGATTGCGATGTATCAGGAAGGCAAGATTTAATGAAGTGATTTTAATTATCTGAAGGGGTGTAACCCGGAAGATATTAAAATATAAAATGAATCAACCACTAAAAAAGAGGAGGGGGTCGAAAAATGAAGAAATTAATAGGCGAATTTAAGGAGTTTGTGTCCAGAGGAAATGTTCTGGATATGGCAGTAGGTATCATCATCGGTGGCGCGTTTACCGCGATTGTAAACAGTCTGGTAGGCGACATCATCAATCCTTTGATTAATACCATCTTAGGCGGTATCAGTTTTGAGGCACTGAACATTACGGTAAGAGCTCCGTGGATTAAGGCATTGAATGAGAACGTACCGTTCTTCATGAGAAACCCGATTGAGTATCCCGTACTCGGATTCGGCAGCTTTATTGCAGCAATAATTACTTTCTTCATCACCGCACTTGCATTATTCATCCTGATTAAATCCATCAATAAGGCAGCAAGCCTTACCAAGAAGAAAAAAGCAGATGAAGAAGCAGCTGCTCCTACCACAAAGATTTGCCCTTACTGCAAATCCGAAATCAATATCGAAGCAACGAAGTGCCCTCATTGTACTTCCGATCAGCCGGCAGCTGAACCGAAGGCTGAGCCTGCACCGGCTGCTGCAGCTCCTACAGCTGAAGCATAAGATAAATTATGACACGCTTGACGATTGGAAACGATTGTTCAGGGATTCGGATGCAGTCAGTGGCAACCGTGAAGGCACGATGCGAGACAATTAGAGACATATAGAAAGCTATTATAAAAAAGGCTTATCGGTAATCCGATAAGCCTTTAGTAGTTTTATTAATTCCGGAATGTAATCTCGCCCGTGGCCGCATCCATCGATTCCACGATGGCGAGTGATTCAAGCTGGATGCCGCGCTCCCGGATCAGCTTTCCGCCGTTCTGGAAGCCTTTCTCAATGGCGATGCCGACACCCTCCAAGGTAGCACCGGATTCATTGATTAAATCGATTAAGCCCATCACGGCGCAGCCGTTTGCAAGGAAATCATCAATGATTAAGATATGGTCATCGGGACCTAAGAATTTCTTCGATACGATAATGTCGAAGACTTTTTTCTTTGTGAAGGATTCCACTTTGGAGGTGTACATTTCACCGTCCAGATTAATGCTGGCGGTCTTTTTGGCGAAGACCACCGGTACATGGAAGACCTCTGCGGCAACACAGGCAATTCCGATGCCGGAAGCTTCAATGGTCAGGATCTTGTTGATATTTTTTCCTTCAAAAAGTCGTTTCCATTCAAGCCCCATTTCGTGAAAGAGTTCCACATCCATCTGGTGATTTAAGAAGGCGTCCACTTTCAGGACATTGCCTTCCTTGACATTTCCTTCTTTGCGAATCTTTTCTTCGAGCAGTTTCATAGTTTGCCTCCGGGTATTATTTGTCTTATAAATATTTTAATGTTTGGAACCGGTCATTGTTTTATCGTGTCCGTCATTAGTTCGTGCTTATTCGACCTCGATGGTCCGGTCGCCGACCGCATCCTTCAAAAGTTCTTCGACAACCTTTTTTGCGTTCTCGTATGCTTCCGATTCCAGACCGGAGATATCGGCTTTTTCCTTGCAGTCTTTCTCGGCTTCCTTTACCGCATCAATGCCGTCTTCCTTGGTTTCCCAGTCGAAGAGAGCAAAGGAATCGTTATAGAATTCTATGGAATCCATGTCGACTACGGGGTCTTCCACCTCGACATCGGGAAGTTTCACCTTGACCGTATCATCCGTAACTTCTATTTCCACGCCGGATAAATCAATGCCGGCTTCCATTTCGGCTTCATAAAGCATACTGTATTTATTCTGGGTCAGGAAAGGAATGCCACCGTCGTCATAATGAATGACGCCGCGGTAAGTAAGCCTTGAGGTGGTAAGGTCGCTGGCATCTTCCAGTTTCTGCGTAAGAAGTGCAGAGGTTACCTGGGGTTTCTTGGTATAGAAGGATTTCGTTCCGAAGAATACCGCAATTCCCGTAGCAATCAGAAGAAGGAAGAACAGGACGATGATTAAGGCAATTATAAGACCCAGTGCAATACCTTTTTTCTTTGCAGCGGTTACATTTACGGCATTATTCGGGGTTTGTTCGGCTATTCTGTTATTGTCCGTGTTTTCTGCCATGGTTTGTGCTCCCTTCGTTAATATCAATATAAACATTATACAGTCATTTATATTTTTGCTCAACAATATGACATATTTAAGTCATATTTTAGAATATCTGTGAATTGACACCGAAAGTAGGAGTGATATACTTTTGTTGTCACAAAAAAACAAAAGAATTCCGTGTGAATTCGAAAAAAAATAGGAGGACCCAATGAAAAAGTTTTTAAGCATTCTTTTAGTTTGTACCATGATGCTTGCACTTGTAGGATGTACAGGCGGCGGTACAAAGAAAAACGATGATTTTAAAGTAGGTTTTATTTTCCTTCATGATGAAAATTCAACTTATGACTTAAACTTCATCAACGGAGCAAAAGAAGCATGTGAATTACTCGGTGTGGAATATGTTTTAAAGACCAATATTCCCGAAGGTCAGGAGTGCTACGATGCGGCATGCGAGCTTGCTGATGCCGGCTGCGATTTTATCTTCGCAGACAGTTTCGGACATGAGGATTATATGATCGAAGCTGCAAAAGAGTATCCGGATGTACAGTTTGCTCATGCAACCGGTACCAAGGCTCATACCGAAGGCCTTAAGAATTATCACAATGCGTTCGCTTCCATTTATGAAGGACGTTATCTTGCAGGTGTTGCTGCAGGAATGAAGTTAAACGAAATGATCGCTAACGGCGAGATTACCGAAGATCAGTGCAAAATCGGTTATGTAGGTGCATATACTTATGCAGAAGTTATTTCCGGTTACACTTCCTTCTTCTTAGGCGCTCGTTCCGTTTGCCCTTCCGCTACCATGGATGTAACCTTTACAGGTTCCTGGTATGATGAGACCGCTGAGAAAGAAGCTGCTACCAAATTAATCGACGGCGGCTGCGTACTGATTTCCCAGCACGCTGATTCCATGGGTGCTCCTACCGCATGTGAGAATGCAGGCGTTCCGGATATTTCCTATAACGGAAGCACATTGGATGCATGCCCGAACACCTTTATCGTATCTTCCAGAATTAACTGGGCTCCTTACTTCACCATGGCAATCAAGAATACCAAAGAAGGCAAGGAAATCCCTACCGACTATGTAGGTACCATCGGAACCGGTTCCGTAGAACTTACCGATTTCGGTCCTGCAGCTGCTCCGGGAACTGCAGAGAAGGTTGCTGAAGTAAGAGAGAACTTAATTCAGGGAACCGAGAAAGTATTTGATGTCAGCAAATTCACCGTAGACGGACAGCCGCTTAACAGCTATCAGGCTGACGTGGATACCGATCCCGAGTACCAGGGCGATCATGAAGTAATCAAGGACGGTTATTTTTCAGAGTCCGATGAGAGCTTACGTTCCGCTCCTTACTTTGACTTAAAAATCGACGGAATTACCCTTCTTGATACAAAGGGATAATTCGCAAGTGTACTTGATAGGAGTACTGAAAATGTGCTAAAATTGAAAGGCGGTTTGTATGCCGCCTTTCTTTTATTTTTTTTACGTAATGGTACCTGACCCCATTACATTTGTAATGGTGCCTGACCCCATTACGCGTGACCCCATTACGCGTACAGGAGAACAGCAATGAATGAGAATGAACTCCCCGCAACCGACAAGGGTTCGGGGGAAGTCGGTTTGAAAAATAGTGCGATGCCTTCGGAAGAGTATGCAATCGAATTAAAGGGCATTACGAAACGCTTTGGAGAAGTCGTGGCAAACGATAATGTTTCCATGGGTGTAAAAAAAGGCGAAATTCTTGCACTTCTCGGCGAAAACGGAAGCGGAAAAACGACCCTGATGAATATGATTTCCGGGATTTATTATCCGGATGAGGGGCAGATTTTCATCGACGGAAAAGAGGTGCGCATTACCTCTCCGCGTGATGCATTATCACTCGGAATCGGCATGGTGCATCAGCATTTCAAACTCGTGGATGTGCTGACGGCCGTGGAGAATGTGGTACTCGGTCTTCCGGGAAAGCTGAATTTAAAGGAAGCGGAAGCAAAAATCCGTGAAATCTGTGACAGATACGGCTTTGTTGTGGATCCGAACAAGAAAGTCTACGATATGAACGTATCGGAAAAACAGACCGTGGAAATCGTCAAAGTTTTATACCGCGGTGTGAATATTCTGATTCTTGATGAGCCGACGGCGGTGCTTACCCCGCAGGAAGCGGAGCGTCTTTTCCGCGTTATGTGGAGAATGCGTAACGACGGCAAATCTCTTATTATCATTACCCATAAAATGCATGAAGTAAAAGAAATCTCGGACCGCGTTGTGGTGCTCCGGAAAGGGCAGTACATCGGCGAAATGAATACGGAAGATTCCGATATTCAGGAGATGACGAATATGATGGTCGGCCGCTCGGTAACCTTAAATATTGAGCGTAAGACACCGGTGAATCCGATGCCGAGAATTGAAATCGAGCATTTAACGATTCTCGATGAAGACGGTGTTCCGAAGATTCAGGACGTATCCTTTACTGCAAGAAGCGGGGAAATCCTCGGTATTGCCGGCATTTCCGGTTGCGGTCAGAAAGAGCTTCTGGAGGCGATTGCGGGACTTCAGAAAATCGAATCCGGACATATTTACTATGTAGAGGAAGACGGAACCAAAACCGATCTGGTGAATTTAAGTCCCTTAAAAATCATACAAAAGGGCGTTGCATTATCCTTTGTTCCGGAGGACCGTCTCGGTATGGGACTTGTCGGAACCATGAATATTCCTGATAATATGATGCTTCGTTCCTTCCGTGACGGATTGCTTTTCACGCACAGAAAAGAACCAAGGAAGCTTGCTGAAACGGTTGTGGAGGACTTAAGCGTCGTAACGCCCGGCATGTCTGTTCCGGTAAAGAACTTATCCGGCGGCAATGTGCAGAAGGTCCTTGTCGGAAGAGAAATCGCATCAAACCCGAAGGTTCTGCTTACAGCGTATGCAGTGCGCGGTCTTGATATTAATTCGTCCTATACCATATACGATTTAATCAACAAGCAGAAGGAAGCCGGTTCGGCGGTCATCTATGTCGGTGAAGACTTAGATGTCTTGCTGGAGCTTTCGGATCGGATCTTGGTTCTTTGCGGCGGTAAGGTCAGCGGTTTAGTGGACGGACCGGGTGCCGACAAGAACGAGGTCGGACTTATGATGATGAGTGTGGAGGGAAAAGAAGTTGAAAAAAGAAACTAAGGAACCCCTGTTCCACATCGTAAAAAGAAAGAGTATGCCGCTGAAGAAACAGTGGCTGGTAAGAGGCATTGCAATTGCCGCAGCGATTCTTGTATGTGCGATTGTAACGGTGATTACAACCAAGATGAACCCGCTCTCCGTATTTTCCGCGGTATTTACCGGCGCATTCGGAAGTACCCGTAAAGTCTGGGTAACCCTGCAGGATACCTCGATTCTTCTCTTAATTTCACTTGCCTTAACCCCTGCATTCAAGATGAAGTTCTGGAATATCGGAGGCGAAGGACAGGTTCTGATGGGAGGCCTGGGTGCCGCAGCCTGCATGATCGTTTTGGGAGATAAAATTCCCGACCCTCTTGTCGTACTGTTAATGATCATTTCGAGTATCACTCTCGGGGCAGTCTGGGGTGTAATTCCGGCGATTTTTAAAGCAAAATGGAATACGAACGAAACGCTTTCCACGTTGATGATGAACTATATTGCGATCCAGATTGTCGCATTCTTTACCATTTACTGGGAAGTGCCCAAGGGCTCCGGTAAAATCGGTATCATCAACCAGAATACGAATGCAGGATGGCTTTTTGAAATCGGAAACAAATATCTGCTGACGATTATGATTGCCGTGCTCGTTACGGTGAGCATGTTCATTTACTTAAAATATACGAAGCATGGTTATGAAATTGCTGTTGTCGGCGAGAGCGAGAAGACGGCAAGATATGTCGGAATCCGTCCCGGTCTGGTTATTATCCGGACGATGTTAATCTCCGGTGCGCTCTGCGGTCTTGCGGGATTACTGCTTGTCGGCAGCGTTCACCATACGATTACGACGACGATTACGGGCGGACAGGGCTTCACCGCGGTTATGGTGTCCTGGCTTGCAAAGTTTAACCCGATTTCGATGATTTTTGCATCCCTTTTAATTATCTTCTTAAGTCACGGTGCATCGGAGATTTCAACCTCCTGCGGCTTAAACCAGTCCTTCGGAGATATTATTACGGGAATTATCCTGTTCTTTATTATCGGATGCGAATTCTTTATTGAGTATCAGATTATTTTTTCCGGAAAAAAGAAAGGAGGGAATGAGGCATGATTGATTTAGTTGCGTTTATCCCTCGTGCAGTCGGGCAGAGCATTCCGCTTTTATTCGGGTGTACCGGTGAAATTGTTACCGAGAAATCGGGTAATTTAAACTTAGGAATCCCGGGCGTTATGTATGTGGGCGGTATTTGCGGTGTTATCGGTGCTTTTGCGTATGAACAGGCAACGAAGGACACCGGCATGGTCGGCATTCTTGCCATCGGAATTCCGCTTCTGTGTTCCTTAATCGGATCGCTTTTAATGGGACTTTTATACTGCTTCTTAACGGTTACGCTTCGTGCAAACCAGAATGTTACCGGTCTTGCGATGACGACCTTCGGTGTCGGCTTCGGAAACTTCTTCGGAGGTTCGTTAATCAAGCTTTCCGGCTCGGATGTGCCGACAATTGCACTTTCGAGAACGAGTGCGTACTTCAGCCGTTCCCTTCCTTTTGCAGGAAATTTGGGATGGTTCGGAAAAATCTTCTTAAGCTACGGTTTTCTTGCTTATCTTGCCATTGCCGTTGCGGTTTATGCGGGATTCATGTTAAAGAAAACCAGAATGGGACTGCATCTCCGTGCTGTTGGCGAGAATCCTGCTACTGCGGATGCTGCCGGAATCAACGTTACGGTATATAAGTACATGGCAACCTGCATCGGCTGTATGATTGCCGGCTTGGGCGGACTTTACTATGTTATGGATTACGCAAGCGGTATCTGGTCGAATGATGCATTCGGCGACCGCGGATGGCTTGCAATTGCGCTTGTAATTTTCTGTATCTGGAAACCGGGACTCGGAATCCTGGCATCGATTCTTTTCGGCGGACTTTATATCATTTACCTTTATATTCCCGCAGGAATGGACCATATGGAATTAAAAGAGCTTTATAAAATGATTCCGTACGTGGTAACTCTTGTCGTACTGGTGGTTACCAGCATGAGGAATAAGAAGGATAACCGGCCGCCTGCGAGTCTCGGTATTCCGTATTTCCGCGAAAACAGGTAGTTTCGGCGGAGGACCGATTTCTTAATTTTTTAAAAAGAATTGACATTTTTGATGCAACAAAGGGTAAAATCTGTTAAACTCGTTATTGCGGCTTCCGTCTGACCGCGAGGTCTTATGTGTAAGCGGAAGGAAAGCCGGATTTCAGTAAATAACCGGAGGATGAAATGAGCGAATTTTTATTAACCACAGAGTCTCCCGCAGACCTTAGCAAAGAATATTATGAAGAGAAACAGATTCCGTATATTCCCTATCATTTTCAGGTAAGTGATGATGAACTTCTTACCGACTGGGTAGGAGTGGGCATGACCCCTGCGGAATTATCGGATCTGATGGATAAAGGCGTGGTACCGAAGACTTCCCAGCCGAATACCGCGGAATACGAAGAATTCTTCACACCGTACTTAGAGGCCGGATGGGATATTTTCCACGTAGTTTTTTCGTCCGGACTTTCCGGCGCTTACAACGCATGTGTTGCAGCAGTGGAAGAGCTTCGTGAGAAGTACCCCGAGAGAAAAATCATTGCGGTGGATTCCCGTGCAGCAGCACCCGGTTTCGGACTTATGGTGGATGAAGTTTATACCAGAAAGCAGAACGGTGCAACCATGGAAGAACTCGAGGATTTTGTACTGAAAAACCGTGATTATCTGCAGCACTGGTTCTATGTAACGGATCTTAAGTACTTAAAGAACGGCGGAAGAGTTTCCGCGGCAAGCGCTGCAATCGGAAACATGCTGAATATCTGCCCGCTTATGTTTGTTGACAAAGAAGGAAAACTGAAGGTATTTGAGAAAGTACGCGGTCGCAAGAAAATAATCAATGCAACCGTGGATAAAATGGTGCAGCATGCAAAAGACGGAACCGGTTATTACGGCAAATGCTTCCTCGGACATTTCAATGCACTCGATGAGGCAGCCCAGTTAAAGGAAGCCATTGAAGAGAGAATTACCGGTATTGACGGTGGTGTTCAGATTTTTGAAATCGGTAAGACCATCGGCGCACATTCCGGCCCGGGAACCATCGCACTCTTCTTCTGGGGAGATGAAAAGGTGGAAGCAAAGAATTAAAGAAAAATATCATTTTCCATAAAAAAAACTTGCATTTTTGGAAAAAGTTTTGTAGAATAACAAGTGCTGTTGAAAAACAGCACTGATTTAGGGCTATCGCCAAATGGTAAGGCAACGGACTCTGACTCCGTCATTTCAAGGTTCGAATCCTTGTAGCCCTGCTCAAAATGAATAAATTCATTTTTGGACTTCAGTATTTCTGAAGTCCATTTTTTGTTGTATTTTCAATGGTTTCAGGCATTTCGTCCGGTTCTTTTCGGACCATTTTTCCGAATGAAAAACAGAAAAAATGTTTTTTATCGAAATACAGTATAATGATTTTCTAAAAAAATCGAAATCATCTTGTAACCTGTAAGTCTCTATCTGTTATAATGGAAACAGAGTATTTACGCTGCTACGCGCAATAATATTTTCAGGAGGAATTGATCATGATCAAAAAACATCCTGTTTTGGATCATCCTATTATCGGATATTTTATTCTGTTAATCTTTGTTATGTTTTTTTCATCTGTTGGTTCAAGCCTAATAGATAAACCTCTTACAAAGGTCATACCGGGTTACGGAAAAGAAGTGTCTGTATTAGGTTTTAATGTGACATATGCGTCCGGTATCGGAGCTGCCATATGTGTTGTTTTAACGGTTATTCTATTTACACTCTGGTTCAGGCCTGCATTCAAAGGTGTTCTTGGCTGGAAAGGCTTTTTGTGGGGTATTGCGGTTATGCTTCCTTTCCTTATTGCCGATTACGCAGGTGCCGCTATTGATCTTCACAAATACGGATTTGGCAATGTGCTTGTTGCGTTTTTGACCGCTCTTTCGCCCGGATTTACAGAGGAAGTAGCATTCAGAGGACTCGGTATAGCCAACTACATGAGAACAATCAAGTCTGAAAAACAGATAAAACTGATATTCTGGCTGTCGACCCTGTTGTTTGCCGGTGTACATATAACCAATATCTTTTCTTCCGGAAATCCGTTGGCAGGTATTTTTCAGGTAACATATTGTGTCGGAGTCGGCGCAATTTTGGGAGCGGTATATTTACGCACTGCTAATCTGTGGGTTGTAATGATCGCACATTTTACACTGGATTTTGCCGGACTTATTAACGGTTACTACTCTTCGACCGGCGGTCTTTCGACACAACTGCTTGCCAGTGATTGGGTTAATCTTGCGGTAACCGTGATCGGAATAGTGACTGCACTGATTCTGTTATCCCCCAGGCACTATCCGGAAATTATGGAATTATGGAAAGAAAAGTGGAGCCAATAAATTGCAGCATACATTGATATAAATTAGCAGATAAAGGAAGAGAATGGGTATGAAGAAAAAAGAAG
Organism: uncultured Lachnospiraceae bacterium; assembly: GCA_902789265.1. GTDB lineage: Bacteria > Bacillota > Clostridia > Lachnospirales > Lachnospiraceae > UBA3766. Next base: position 10,716 of record CADANR010000042.1, read on the forward strand.
GTCGTAATTTTGTGTTGTCCGGCAGAGAATATGAAGGATACAAATGGTTCAAACCGCTTCTGGTCATTTTACTTACCGCAGTATTTTTTGTCGTACTGTTTGGATTTGTGGTATTGGCAGCTATTTTGGCCGGACAGATGACAGGAGTAAATCCGGCAGCAATACTTTCCGGGAACAGCGGAGGGTACGATAACATAGACATGTATTCTCCTGTTGGTGCAATTATGAACATCGGAAGTATTGCTGTTTCATTACTTGCATTCTTTCTTGCCACATTAGTCGTACGTTACAGATCATTCGGCACATATCAGTCCGTTACGGGTAAATGGAGAATGCGGCATTTTCTGATATACTTTGCAATCGGATTGATCATTGTTGCTCTGCCTCTGATAATCCTCTCTTTCATTGAAGGTGAAGTTACAGGGCAGATTCATTTTACCGTAGCCGGTTTTATCATTTGTGTGGTGCTCGGATTCTTTCAATGCTGCGCAGAGGAGCATATTTTCCGGGGACTTCTCATGCAGACATTTGGCGGGTGGACGAGAATTACGATTGTTGCAATCATTCTTCAGGCAGTCCCGTTTGCCTTAATCCATCCGTATAATCTCACCGGAAAAATATCTGTGCTCATATCCGGAATTCTCATGGGAGTTATGGTATATTTCACCGGGGGACTTGAGGCATCCTGTGCCTATCATATATTGAACAATGTAACCTTATATATCATAAGCGGTTTCGGGGTACAGACCGTCGCAACCAATCTTAAAATAACGGACCTCTTAACTGACATCCTTATTCAGGGAGTATTTATTGCAGTGACTGCTTTCTTAGCCCGTAAGATAAATGGCAAAACAACCGTTGAGTAAGAAAGGAATCCACGCATATGAAAAAATACGGAAACAAAACGATCCCGATTCACGTAAGCAACAACCCGGACGATTACGAAGTTCCCGTCTCTTTTCAGGATATGATTTTTGTATATTGCCCTTCCGTTGGTGAAAGTGGTACTATTGACTCGATTGAAAATGGTATATAAGTAAAAAGGAGACGGAAAATGAAAAACGGATATAAGGGCGTTATTTTTGATATGGACGGAACGATTCTCAATACGATTGAGGACCTTTTGAATGCCACGAATTATGCACTTTTAAAGCACGGTTTCCCGATTCATACTGTAGAAGAAGAGTATTATTTTGTCGGAAACGGACTGAGGAAAACCGTGGAACGCGCTCTTCCCGCAGATGTATCACCGGAAACGGTGGATGCGGTCTATGAGGACATGGTTGCGTATTATTCCGTTCACAGCGAAGATCATACAAGACCGTATGACGGGATTGTGGATGTGATTCAAAAGCTCAGAGAGAAGGGCTTGAAAACAGCGGTGGTTTCAAATAAAGCGGATTTTGCAACGAAGGCTTTGGTGGAGAAATTTTTCCCGGACTGCTTTGATGAGGTAATGGGAGAGACCGAAGGCTTCGCGTTAAAACCGGACCGTGCCATGGTGGATGAAGTGCTTCGCAGAATGGGGATACAGCACGATGAAGCAGTTTATGTCGGGGATTCCAATGTTGATCTGATGACTGCAAAGAATTCGGGATTAGACTGTATTTCCGTATCCTGGGGATTCCGTCAGAAGCATGTGCTGAAAGAACTCGGGGCACAGACGATTATCGATACACCCGAAGAATTGCTGAAAATAAGAATCACGAAGTAAGAGAATACTTCGCAAGTTTGTTTAACGGAACGATTTTATTGCTGCCCGGAGATGATACTGATTACAGTGCATCTTTCGGGCAGTTTCTTACGCATTCCATGCAAAGAATGCATTCGGTTCCGTTCTTTCTTTTTCTGGAATTGTCCGTAACGTCCACATCCATGGGGCAGACCCGCTTGCATTTTCCGCAGGAAATACATTTCTCCTTATCGCATTTGATACGAATCAGAGAAAAATAACTCATCGGCTTTAAGAATACCGTGATGGGGCAGATGTATTTGCAGAATGCACGGTTGTCCTTAAAGATGAAAGCAAGTGCGATTCCGACGGCATAATATACAATATTGCCGATAATAAATGCCCAGAACATAATGCGCTCGATATTGCCAACATGGGCCAGGAAAAGTGCCGCAACAAAGATTAAGGCGATGGCAAAAGTAATGTAGCGGATCCAGCCGATTTTCTTTCTCTCGCCCTTCGGCTGTTTATACGGAAGAAAATCAAGCACCATTGCGGTCCAGCATGCATAACCGCACCAGCCACGCCCGAAAATCAGGGGGCCGAAGATTTTGGCAACGGCATAATGAATGGTGGCCGCTTCGAAAACGCCGGTAAAAAGATAATACCAGAAACCTTCAATCTGCATATTCTCCTGACAGATCAATCCCAGATAAATCAGCATATAGAGTCCGACCAGAAGCTGTACCAGGCGTCTGGCGAATTTCACTTTTTTGATGAATAAAAAGGTGCCGAGTGAGATTGAAATTCCGATGTAGCTGAAGTTAAAAAGATAAAAGAGATTATTTTTCGTAAGCCATAATGTTACGGCAACGGTTTCAAAGATTAAAAGCATGAGTATGGGCGGTAAGTATTTTTTCATTTTTCTCTCCGGTCTTTTTCAATAAAATGATATACCTATGATACACCCGGTGCGATAAATTGTTCAAGGAAAGAAATTCATGGAGAAAAACGATTTCAAAAGATGAAAGAAGTATTGAAAGAAGCATATAACAGCCAAAAGGACTTCGGTACCAACCGAAGTCCTTTTAGACAGTCACAATTATTATAGTAGGAGAAAAAGTGTTTTGTTATTGTTTTGTTTTATCCGAATTCTCTTTAATCAAACAGGATACCGTCATCTGCAACATTCTGAAGAAATGTTGCCGCATCCTTATTCTGCGATAAAATTCCGGGTAGATTCTTTGCCGTATAAATCATGGCTCCCGCTGTAATCAGCATTGCACAGATACTTATGATTAATGCGATACCCATTGTGTTCATTCCGCCTTTATTATTTCTTAGAATATTGTTCATCATAGTTTTTCCCTCCAAAGATTACTCTTTTTCATTTCTCTTTATCCGTTCTCCGCTCTGTCCGGCGGTTATTTTTCTCTTTTCTTGAACATATATTATCACATGGTTTGTCACAGTAATGTCACAAAATATGTGATATAATCTGTGATATAATAGAGTACGGATTTACAGGTAAAATCCAGCCGGGAGGTACGGATTGGAACAGCAGATAAAACTTAAAAACAAAGAATTTCTGAAAATTGCTGTCCCGGCAGTTTTGGAAGGACTTGTAACGGTGATCATCACCACCATTGATACGAGAATGATTGCCGTACTCGGAAAACCTGCCATTTCGGCTGTTTCCTTTACCGTGCAGCCGAAACTGATCTTCTTCTCCTTCTTCTTCGCACTGGGTACTGCACTGTCCTTTTTTTTTTTTTTTTCATACGGAA
>CADANR010000043.1:0-21149 GCA_902789265.1 uncultured Lachnospiraceae bacterium
ACCTTGTATTCCAGCTCTTTATCCACTTCCGCCAGGATATCGGGAACGAGAGCGGTTACATTAAGAGAGGTAAATTTATAATTCTGCTTTGCGTTTGTTCCGTCTAAAATCGGAGCACCCGCAGCTTCGCATGAATAACTGTCTTTCAGTGACCGTTCCAGTAAAAGGGCGGCTTCATCCGGCTGGTTTAACGGGATATCCAGCTGCATCGGGGAAGCCAAAAGAGAGGAAGCAAGATTCTCTTCGCCCATGCACACGGCTGTCATAAAGGAAGAAGATACCTCTTCCGGCTGCTTCGAAGGCATGAATACCAGTGTGCCGGAGGTTTTGGAAAGTGCGAAATAGAAAAGGATTCCAAACGCGAAAACGCCGGAGAGCAGTGCCCAGGGGAGTGTGATTTTCCGGTTTTTGGCAAGCAGTACAAAGGTGAAAAACAGAATCACAAAAAGAATCACAACGCCTGCAAGAATTAAGAATGAGGTTTCATCCACACCCTGTGCGGCAATTCCGGTATTTTTGAAAAATGATGAAATTGCGGGGAATATTTTATCGGACATGGATTAACTCTTTTTCGAAGATTTTTTTGCGGTTTCAGTTACCGGGGGTACAATGAGATCACTTAATTTCTTTCCATAGAAGAAATCGTGCACAAGATTGTCAAACTCGGTCCATAACGGAAGCGTCTGGCAGCCGTCGCGCCGCGGGCAGACATAGTCCGGATTTGCGATGCAGGCAACCGAATTCAAATTTCCTTCCATTAATTCCAGGATTTCTCCGACCGAGTATTCCTCGGGTTTTCTGCAAAGCTTATAGCCGCCGCCCTTGCCGCTTGCTCCGACAAGTAAGCCTCCGGCTACCATATCTTTTACGATAATCTCAAGATACTTCTTTGATATTTCCTGTCTTGCGGCAATGTCTTTTAACGGAATGTAGCTTCCGTTATCATGTTCGGCAATGTCTATCATAACGCGGATCGCGTAACGTCCTTTCGTGGAAATCATGATGTCCCCTCCATACTTTGTTATAAAAAGCGGTTTTCACAACATTACCTATTATACCTTAGGGTAAGTAGGCAAATCAAGTGGGAATGTCACCACAGGGACAGTCCCTTTGGTCCCATTTTGGAATGTCACCACGGGGACAGTCCCTGTGGTCCCATTTTGAAAAAAATAAAAAAAATTCAAATTACCTATTGACACAGTAGGCGAATGGTGATAAATTATGCTTATCATAAGTCATGAAATCGGAAGCATGACGGAAAGGAACAGTGGCGTAAGATGAGAAACTTAACAAATTCTCAATTTCATACCTGGATGTGTTGTCGAATGCAGATCTCCCGGGCAGTAAGCATGACGGGGACGTTCGACTGTGTGTCCATACGCCCTAAACGAATGTGTTGTTAGAAGAATCAACACGAGTCATTTGCCCGGGAGCCGAAATCAAGCCCCGGTTTTTTTATGCACTGACACAGGTTAAAAGTTTTCCTCCTATATAAAAATAAACCTTAACTCAATCCTAAAAACCTAAAACTTATAAACCTGAAACCGAGACTAAAATAAACCAGGGCGGTCGACCCGAGTGAAAAAGAAAAACCTAATAAAGAAAAAACAATAAAGAAACTAATAAAAAGAAAGAATAAAACACAAACGAAAAGGAGATTAAAACAATGAGCAATTATAAATTCGAAACATTACAGTTACACGTAGGACAGGAACAGCCGGATCCGGCAACCGACGCAAGAGCGGTTCCCATTTATCAGACCACTTCATATGTATTCCGTAACAGTAAACATGCAGCAGACCGCTTCGGTCTTGCAGATGCCGGAAACATCTACGGAAGACTTACCAACTCCACACAGGACGTGCTTGAGAAAAGAATTGCAGCTTTGGAAGGCGGAAGCGCAGCACTGGCACTTGCATCCGGCGCAGCAGCAATTACCTACACGATTGAAGCACTTGCAGCAAACGGCGGACATATCGTAGCACAGAAAACCATCTACGGCGGAAGCTACAACCTCCTTGCACACACCCTTCCTCAGTACGGCATCGAAACCACATTCGTAGATGCACACAATCTTGCGGAAGTGGAAGGCGCAATTAAAGAAAACACCAGAGCCATTTACTTAGAGACATTAGGAAACCCGAACAGCGATATTCCCGATATCGAGGCAGTTGCGGAAATCGCACATAAGCACGGACTTCCCCTGGTAATCGACAATACCTTCGGTACCCCGTATCTGATCCGTCCGATTGAGCACGGCGCAGACATCGTGGTACATTCCGCAACCAAGTTCATCGGTGGACACGGAACAACCCTCGGTGGTATCATTATCGAGTCCGGTAAATTCGACTGGTCTGCAAGCGGAAAGTATCCGAACATCGCGGCTCCGAACCCCAGCTATCACGGCGTATCCTTCTATGAAGTAGTCGGACCGGCTGCATTCGTTACCTACATCCGCGCGATTTTACTTCGTGATACCGGTGCAACGATTTCCCCGTTCAACGCATTTTTACTCCTGCAGGGCGTGGAAACCTTATCCTTAAGACTGGACCGTCATGTTGAGAATACCAAGAAGGTAGTGGAATTCCTGAAAAATCACCCCCAGGTGTCTAAGGTGAACCACCCGTCTCTTCCGGACCATCCGGATCATGAGGTATATAAGAAATACTTCCCGAACGGCGGCGGCTCCATTTTCACTTTTGAAATCAGGGGCGGACAGGAAGCGGCATGGAAGTTTATCGATAATCTTGAGATTTTCTCCCTGCTTGCAAACGTTGCGGATGTAAAGAGTCTTGTGATTCATCCGGCATCCACGACACACTCCCAGCTCTCCGAAGAGGAGCTTCTCGACCAGGGAATCACACCCGGTACCATTCGTCTTTCCATCGGTACCGAGCACATCGATGATATTATTGCGGATCTTGAGAAGGGTTTCGCAGCAGTATAAGTAAACAATAAGCTTTCCGATTGTAACGATTGTTCAGGGTTCGGATGCAGTGGCAACTCACCCTTCACAATGTTACAAATCGTCAAGCATTAAACAATATAAAACTGTAAAAGAAAGAAGGGCAAAAATCATGGCAAACATTTACAAAGGTACATTAGGATTAATCGGAAACACTCCGCTTGTGGAGATTACAAACATTGAGAAGGAACTCGGACTCGAAGCAACCATCTTAGTAAAGCTTGAGTACTTCAATCCGGCAGGAAGCGTAAAGGACCGTATCGCGAAGGCGATGATCGAGGATGCCGAAGAGAAGGGACTTTTAAAAGAAGGTTCCGTAATCATCGAGCCTACCAGCGGTAACACCGGAATCGGTCTTGCATCCATTGCGGCTGCAAAGGGATATCGTATCATCCTGACCATGCCGGAGACCATGAGCGTGGAAAGAAGAAATATCTTAAAGGCTTACGGCGCTGAAATTGTTTTAACCGAAGGAGCAAAGGGTATGAAGGGAGCCATTGCAAAGGCAGAAGAACTTGCAGCGGAAACTCCGAACAGCTTCATCCCCGGACAGTTTGTAAACCCTGCAAACCCTGCAATTCATAAAGCAACCACCGGTCCGGAAATCTGGAAGGATACCGACGGAAAGGTTGATATCTTCATTGCAGGTGTCGGTACGGGCGGTACCGTAACCGGAACCGGAGAATATTTAAAGGAGCAGAATCCGAATGTAAAGGTTGTAGCACTCGAGCCGGAAAGTTCTCCCGTTCTTTCCGAAGGCCATGCCGGCAGCCATAAAATTCAGGGAATCGGTGCAGGATTTGTTCCGGACGTGCTGAATACCAAAGTTTACGATGAAGTATTCAAAGCACCCAATGATAAGGCGTTTGAAACCGCAAAATATCTTGCAAAGAAAGAGGGTATCTCCGTCGGAATTTCTTCCGGTGCGGCACTTTATGGAGCCATCGAACTGGCAAAACGCCCGGAGAACAAGGGTAAAGTGATTGTGGCTCTTCTTCCGGACAGCGGTGACCGGTATTATTCCACCGCACTTTTCACGGAGTAAATTAATTTTGTCGCCAGAGGGACAGTCCCTCTGGCGACATTTTTGTCTGGAATGTCACCACAGGGACTGTCCCCGTGGCGACATTTTTGGCCGAAATTGAGAATCATTTTAAAATTCCTTGACTTGAAATCGTTCGGCAGATATAATTAAGAACGATTCTCAAATCAAGGAGCTTTTTATGAGCAGAAAAATAATGAAACCAATCACCATCATGATAGCGCTGATGCTTGCAATCCTGCCGCTCTCAGCGTGCAATTCCGCATCAGGAGTGCAGGGAAGTGACAAGCTGCAGATCGTGACAACGATTTTTCCCGTTTACGACTGGACGGAAAACGTTCTGGGAGAAAATCCTGCAGATGCGGAGGTTACCATGCTTCTGGATCAGGGCGTGGATTTACACAGTTTCCAGCCGACCGCAGCGGACATTATGAAAATATCGAACTGTGACGTGTTCATTTATGTGGGCGGCGAGTCCGATGCATGGGTGGCGGATGCCTTAAAAAATGTCGTGAATAAAGACATGAAGGTTGTGAATCTTATGGAAGCCATGGGAGATTCCGCCAAAGAAGAGGAAATCGTGGAAGGCATGCAGGGCGAAGACGAGGAAGACTGCGAAGAAGAGGAAGAAGAAGGCCCGGAGTACGACGAGCATATCTGGCTTTCCCTAAGAAATGCGGAAGTCTGTACCAATGCAATTGCCACGGCACTTTCCGAAGCGGATCCGACATACAAGGAGATTTACCTTAAGAACGCGGAAGGCTATAAGAATCAGTTGGCGGAATTAGATGAGAAGTATCAGGAAACCGTGGACGAAGCAAAAGTGAAAACGCTTCTCTTCGGTGACCGCTTTCCGTTCCGTTATATGATTGAAGACTACAATCTTGATTACTATGCGGCATTCATCGGCTGCTCCGCCGAGACGGAGGCAAGCTTCGAAACGATTGCATTCCTTTCCGGAAAAGTGGATGAACTGAATTTAAAACACGTGATGATTATCGAAGGAAGCGACGGAAAAATCGCCTCAACCATTATTTCAAACACGAAAACGAAGGATCAGGAGATTTTGAAGCTGAACTCCATGCAGTCCGTTACATCTGCGGATGCAGAAAGCGGAACAGCATACCTTTCCGTGATGGAACAAAATCTTGATGTTTTACGAGAAGCATTGAATTAATAATTTTTGTTTGAAGGCAGGTACCGAAGAAGAGTTATGATTGATAAACTGATTTACTATATGCAATATCCGTTCGTCCACTACGCGATTATTGTCGGCGTGGCGGTCGCACTCTGCTCGTCCCTTTTGGGAGTGACGCTTGTACTCAAGCGTTTCTCGTTTATCGGGGACGGCTTATCCCATGTTGCCTTCGGCGCCATCGCCATCGCTTCGGTTCTTCGCCTAATCGACAATACTGCCGTTACTTCGGCGCTTCAATTAACCAACAATATGATTCTGGTTTTGCCGATTACCGTGTTAAGTGCAATTCTTCTTTTGCGCACCGGACAGAATACAAAAATCAAAGGCGATGCGGCAATTGCGATGATTTCCGTCGGCGCGCTTGCATTCGGCTATCTGATTCTGAATGTATTTAATTCTTCCGCAAATATTTCGGGAGATGTCTGTACCACACTGTTCGGCTCGACTTCGATTCTGACCCTGCAGCCGGTTGATGTCTGGCTGAGCGTCGGATTCTCTGTCATCGTAATTGTTCTTTTTATCCTGTTTTACAATAAAATCTTTGCGGTTACTTTCGATGAGAATTTTGCGAAAGCAACCGGAACCAATGTCCAGGGATACAACCTTTTAATCGCAATCATCATTGCGGTCATCATTGTGCTTGCCATGAATCTGGTGGGTTCGCTTTTGATTTCCGCACTGGTCATTTTCCCCGCGCTTTCGGCAATGCGGCTGTTTAGGTCCTTTAAGAGTGTGACGATTTTCTCGGCTGTATTTTCGGTGGTATGCGCATTGATCGGGCTTCTTATCTCCATTCTTGCGGGTACGCCGGTCGGCTCCACGATTGTGGCAGCAGACGTTGTTGCATTCGGCATCTGCAGTTTAATCGGTCTGATCGGAGGAGGGGCAAGAGGATGAGAAGAAAAATCGCAGCCGTCATAATTTCACTTGCAACCGTAACCGTATTACTTTCCGGATGTAAGACCGGAAATGTCGCAACCGGTCATAATACATCAAAGCCGGGAAATACCGTGGAGAGCGTCTTAGAGGAACAGATTGCGAAAGCGGAAGCCGGAAAAGACGAAAACAGCAAGAATACTTCATCAGAAGAAACAATATCCGAAACAAAGGAAGAAAAAGACGGTTCGGAAACCGGCAGTGAAACCGTAGAAACGGAAGCAGGAAATGAAGAAAAATCGGAACCTGTCAGCTACTATGCACCGAAGAGTCCGTCGGATGACCCGTGGGAGATGCCGTCGGAGGTTTTAAGCACAACCGAGGGACTGGATATCGACTTAACCATTCTTTCTTCCAATATGATTTATACTCAGGTTTATAACATGATGATTACCCCGGAAGATTATATCGGGAAAAATATTAAAATGTCCGGTTTTTATACGTCAGCAGTGGATAATGTAACCGGAAAAATCTATCATGCGTGCATTATTCCCGATGCAACCGCGTGCTGCACTACGGGAATTGAATTTGTGTTAGCAGGTGATTACAAATATCCGGATGACTATCCGGAAGAGGGCGGAAAAGTAGCCGTGGAAGGCATCTTTGACACATACGAAGAAGACGGATATACTTACTGTACTCTGCGTGAAGCGAAGTTCGACTGAATATTTTTTTAGGAGGAAATAAAAAAACATGAACAGAAAAACAAAATGGATTATCTCGGGAATTTTTCTGGCACTCTTTCTTTTATGGATTGTTCTTTTAAAAACAGTGGATGTGCGCCCTGTCGGCCCTGCCGGAACCAGCATCGGTTTTGCAACGGTAAACGCAGGCTTTCAGGAAGCATTTACATTCAATAAACTTTTATACACCGTAACGAAATTACTCGGAGTACTGACCATAGCCGTTGCGGGAGCTTTTGCAATCTTCGGAGTTGTTCAGTGGATTCAAAGAAGGAAGCTTTTAAGAGTCGATCTGGAAATCAGAAACCTTGCGGTATTATATGTAGTTTTCGCAGCTTTATATGTATTCTTCGAAAAGGTCATCATCAACTACCGTCCGATGATCATGCCGGATGAAACGGATCCGGAAGCATCTTTCCCGTCCACACATACCATGCTGGTCTGCGTTGTGATGGGCAGCACGATTTTGCTTTTGAGAAGATACATTCATAACAAAGGACTGAGACTGGTTCTTCAGATTGTGAGTGCACTGATTATTGTCGTTATGGTTATCGGAAGACTTCTTTGCGGTGTGCACTGGCTTACGGATATTATCGGAGGTGTATTAATCAGTGCCGCACTGGTATCGGCATATGCCGCAATGATTGATAAAGGCAGAAAGAAGAAAAGAAGATAACGGTGTGAACGATTTGTAACAGGAATAACGGGGCGTATTACTATGACAATAAAACCCAAATATAAAACAAAACAGAGAGAAGAACTGATTTCCTATCTGGAAACCGTTGCCGGAGAGCATGTTACGGCAGGAGATGTCTGTGAATATTTCAGGGCAAAAGGCAAATCCGTTTCGCAGGCAACGGTGTACCGTCAGCTTGAAAGTCTGGTGGATGACGGGATTATCAACAAGTACATTGTGGATGCCAATTCTCCGGCCTGCTTCGAATACATGCATGCGGAAGATCACGCATGCGGAAATGTGTGTTATCACTGTAAATGTGAAAAATGCGGGAAACTCATTCACATGCACTGCGAGGAGATGACGGAAATGGCGGAGCATCTTGTGAAGGAACACGGGTTTATACTGAATCCGAAACGTACCGTCCTTTACGGAATCTGTGAGGAGTGCTACAGGAAGGAATCTGAAGAGAATTAAACCGAAAAAGCAGTAAAGAAAAATCATTAAATAAGCATTTAAAGAATGAAACAGTGTCGGAAATATGACACGGAGTAAAAATGAGCTATATCGAGGCAAAAGAATTAAGCGTCGGCTACGAGGGAGAAGTTGTAGCATCGCATATCAATTTTAAAATAGACGAGGGAAATTATCTTTGTATTGTCGGAGAAAACGGCTCCGGAAAAAGTACATTGATGAAGACTCTTTTGCGCCTTCAAAAACCTTTGGCCGGGGAAATCCGTTTCGGCGAGGCGGGACAGACGAAAGAAATCGGTTACCTTCCCCAGCAGACCGTTGTGCAGAAAGACTTCCCGGCATCCGTGCAGGAAATCGTAATCTCCGGGTTCCAGAAAAAAAGCGGCTTTAGGCCATTTTATAACAAAGAGGAAAAGAAACAGGCCGAAGAAAACATGAGGCGGATGGGAATATTGGAATTCAAAAACCGCTGTTACAGGGATCTTTCCGGCGGGCAGCAGCAAAGAGTTTTGCTGGCACGAGCATTATGTGCGGCAGGAGATATTTTACTTCTTGATGAGCCGGTTTCCGGACTCGATCCGAAGGTTACCGCGGATATGTATGATCTGATTGAGAGCTTGAATAAAGAAGGAATCACGATTATTATGGTATCACATGATATCGGCGCGGCCATCCGATATGCTTCGCATATTCTGCATATCGGCGAGTCGATTTTCTTCGGAACGAAGGAAGAGTATATCGAAAGTCCGGAAGGAAAGTATTTTCTGGCAAGACAGCATAAAGCAGAAGAGGCTGAAGAGAATATAATCGAAGCAGCAGAAACTGAAGTAATTGAAAATCAAAATACCAAAAACTAAATGACCAAATAAAGAAGAAAAAAAAAGAAATAACAATAGAAACAACTGAAAATGACGGAATAGAAGTATAGTGTAGAAGGGAAAAATTATGAAAATCATCGACATCTTGAATCGGAAAAATATGTCACTCTCGTTTGAGGTATTTCCTCCGAAAAAGGAGAGCAGCTTTGAAACCGTGAAGGCGACTGCAGAGAAAATTGCAGCAAATCACCCTGCATTTATGAGCGTAACCTACGGTGCCGGCGGCGGAACCAGCCGCTATACGCTGGATATTGCAAAGGATATCGAGAACGTGCATCAGGTTCCGACGCTTGCGCATCTGACCTGTGTTTCCTCTTCCAGAGAAATGGTAAAGGAAAAAATCGAGGAAATTCACTCCATGGGACTGGAAAATATCATGGCGCTTCGAGGCGACCTGACTCCGGAGCTTGAGAAGACCGATTCTTCTACCTGGGCTTACCGCCATGCCGTGGAACTGGTCCGCGAGATTAAGGAAAGTGGATATGATTTCTGCATCGGTGCCGCATGCTATCCGGAAGTCCATCCCGACAGCAAAAACCAGCGGGAAGATATTAAATATTTAAAGGAAAAAGTAGATGCGGGCGTTGACTTCTTAACCACCCAGATGGTTTTCGACAACAATTTATTCTTCAATTTCTTATATAAAATCCGTGAAGCCGGCATTACCGTGCCCGTACTTCCCGGTATCATGCCGATTACGAATGCAAACCAGGTGGAGCGTGCCATTAAGCTTTCCGGCTCATTTATGCCGCAGCGTTTTAAATCCATCGTGGATTATTTCGGCTCCGATCCCGAAGCCATGAAACAGGCCGGCATTGCTTATGCCACCGATCAGATTATCGACCTTTACGCCAACGGAATTACCAATGTTCACGTCTATTCGATGAACAAGCCGGATGTGGCGGAAGCCATCATGCATAACCTGTCTGATATTCTGTGGAAGGATTTTATTTAAATTTTCAATGTATTCAATCGGGAGCGTTAGGAAACGCCCAATATTTCTTGAAAATACTCCCCAAATATAGTACAATTTATCGTGTGTGAGCACAATTTACGGATTGTAATTCGAAGTGGGAGGCATCATCTTTGAATATCGCCCAAAGTATCGAAATTGAAAAGCGAATGCATTATATTGCGAGCATGCGACCGATTTTAAACAAGCGTGCTCTTTTTTCCGATACGACCTCTTCGTTTGTTACTCCGGCCGAACCGGAAGCGGGAGAAACGATAAGCATCCGTTTCCGAACCGGAAAGAATAACGTAGACCTGGTAAACCTGATGGTGAAGGGCGAAGCACTTACCATGAAGAAGTGCAACAGCGACGAGTACTTTGATTTCTACGAGTGCGAACTCACCATGCCGGAAGAAACCCTGGAATACTATTTCGAGGTAAAGGTCGGCAAAATCTGCTTTTTCTATAATGCCAGAGGCATTACCAAGGAACTGCAGGATTATTATATGTTTCGGATTATTCCCGGTTTCCATACGCCGAAATGGGCGAAGGGAGCCGTCATGTATCAGATCTATGTGGACCGCTTCTATAACGGCGATCCCACCAATGACGTGGAGTCTCACGAATATCTTTATTTAGGTGATTATTCCGAGAAGGTAACCGACTGGAACAAATACCCGGCACAGATGGGTGTGCGGGAATTTTACGGCGGTGATTTGCAGGGTGTCCTCGATAAAATGGATTATTTGGAGGATCTCGGCATCGACGTCATTTATTTCAATCCGCTTTTTGTTTCCCCGTCCAACCACAAATATGATATCCAGGATTATGATTATATCGATCCTCATATCGGTAAAATCGTGGATGATAGAGGGGAACTCTTACGCGACGATCAGAGAGAAAACCGTTTTGCAACCAAATATATTAATCGTGTGGCAAACAAGGCGAATCTGGAAGCTTCCAACGAACTGTTTGCAAAGCTTGTCGAAGAAGCGCACCGAAGAGGTATCCGGGTTATTCTGGACGGCGTGTTCAATCATTGCGGATCCTTCAATAAGTGGCTTGATAAAGAAAGAATTTACGAGGACCAGAAGGGTTATAAAAAGGGCGCGTACATTTCCAAGGACAGTCCGTATCATGACTATTTCCGCTTCTATCATGACGAATGGCCTTATAACCACACCTATGACGGATGGTGGGGTCATGATACACTGCCGAAATTAAATTACGAAGGTAGCAGGGAATTATATAATTACATTCTTTATATCGGAAAAAAATGGGTATCCCCTCCGTATAATGCGGACGGCTGGAGACTTGACGTGGCAGCGGATTTGGGACATTCTCCGGAATTTAACCATCAGTTCTGGAAGGATTTCAGAAAGGCCGTAAAGGAAGCCAACCCGAATGCAATTATTCTGGCGGAGCATTACGGAACGCCCAGAGAATGGTTAAAAGGCGATGAATGGGATACCGTCATGAACTATGATGCTTTCATGGAACCGGTTACCTGGTTCTTAACCGGTATGCAGAAGCACAGTGATGATTACCGTGAGGATTTACTCGGCAATGCGGGATCGTTCTGGGGCGCGATGGAACATCACGGCACCAATTTTACCTATCCGTCACTGATGGTTTCGATGAACGAATTAAGTAATCACGACCACTCCAGATTCTTAACCAGAACCAATCACAAGGTGGGCAGAATGCATACACTTGGAAGCCATGCCGCAGAGGAAGGAATAAACAAAGCAGTCCTTCGCGAAGCAGTTGTAATGCAGATGACATGGCCCGGTGCACCGACGATTTACTACGGTGATGAAGCGGGTGTCTGCGGATTCACGGATCCGGACAACAGAAGAACATATCCCTGGGGAAATGAAGATCATGAGCTGATTCGCTTTCACAAGGAAATGATCCGCATTCATAAAGAACATAAAGAATTACGCACGGGCTCCCTGATGAGTCTGGGCGCCGATTATAATTTCGTGGCATACGGAAGATTCAAACTGGGACATCAGACGATCGTACTCGTGAATAACAATCATTACGATACGGACAGAAAGGTCAGCGTCTGGGAACTCGGAGTTCATAAAAATACAACCTTTACACAGGTCATGATGACCTTTGAATCCGGCTTTACGACGGATCCCGTGGAGGTGCCGGTGGAGAAGGGTTGCATCAATGTGCATATGCCGGCATTTTCCGCAATGGTAATTTGCGGATACGACAAACTGACCTGCGAGAATCTGGACAGTCCGTTCGCGCTCGGTGTTCCGGATATCGATATCCCCGAGGATGCACTCGGTATGCGGTTCTTATCCGGTAAGGAAGTTCGTGACAAGAGCTTCACGGATATGAAGATTCGTGAAAGAAAGAAGAAGAAGGAAAAAGAGTTCAAGAAGATTAAGGAGAAAATTCTGAAGGCTGAAGGGGTTAAGAAAGAAACGGGGGACGATGCATGATTACAAAGCAGATAATTCAGACCTGTCTTGACGATTTGAAGGAACTCACGAAAGTGGAATTTGCGGTAATTGATACACAGGGAATTGTGCTCGCCGGAAATTTTGAGAAGGATACCTATGATGTGAATATGATGAAATCCTTCTTTGAATCCCCCGCGGACAGCCAGATTATCGGCGGAAATTATCTCTTCAAGGTCATGGAAGAGGATGAGCCGGTATATGTTTTAATCTCGCACGGCAGCCAGGCCGACGGGTATGTGATGGGTAAAATCGCCGTAAACCACATTGAGCAGCTGCTCGTGGCTTACAAGGAACAGTTCGATCACACGAATTTTATTCAGAATCTTCTTCTGGATAATCTGCTTTTGGTGGATATTTATAATCAGGCAAAGAAGTTAAACATTCCGCAGAAGGCAAGAAGAGTGGTATTCATGGTGGAGATTTCCGCCGATGAAGGAAATGAAGCACTCCATGCGATTAAGACCGCTTTTTCCGAGAAGATGGACGACTATGCACTTGCGGTGGAAGAAAGAGCAATTATCCTTGTACATACACTGGAAGAGGATGAAAAAGCCGAGGATATGATGAGTATCGCAGGCATGCTGGAAGATATCATGGATACGGAAGTGATGTTAAAGTCGAGAGTTTCCTACGGAACCATCGTGGAGGAGCTTCGTGAACTTTCGAAATCCTATAAGGAAGCCAGGATGGCGCTGGATGTCGGAAAGATCTTTTACAACGGGGACAGAATTCATTCCTATGATGCACTCGGTATCGGACGCCTGATTTACCAGCTTCCGGCGAATCTCTGCAAACTCTTCATCGAAGAGATTTACGGCGAAGACATTCCGAAGGAAGTGGATGAGGAAATTCTTCATACGGCAACGGTATTTCTGGACAATAACTTAAATGTTTCCGAAACCGCCCGCCAGCTTTACATCCACAGAAACACGCTGGTTTACAGGATTGAAAAATTAAAATCGGCAACCGGTCTTGACGTGCGCGTGTTTGATGATGCGCTGACCTTCAAGATTGCGACGATGGTGTCGAGTTACATGCAGTATATTGAGAAACAGTAAGAACAGATAACCGTGCAGGGAAAGTCAATTCGAACCCTGCACAAGGAGTATATAATGGTAATTCACGGGTATAATAAAACCACGCTTCTGGATTATCCGGAGCACGTGGCATGTACGGTATTTACGGGGCATTGCAATATGCGATGCCCGTTTTGTCATAACGGGGATCTGGTGCTGATGCCGGGAAGCCAGCCGACCGTACCGGAAGAGGAATTCTTTGCATTCTTAAATAAGAGGAAGAATATTCTCG
Source organism: uncultured Lachnospiraceae bacterium (assembly GCA_902789265.1). Taxonomy (GTDB): domain Bacteria; phylum Bacillota; class Clostridia; order Lachnospirales; family Lachnospiraceae; genus UBA3766. The sequence continues at coordinate 13,596 of CADANR010000043.1, forward strand.
AGGGAGTAGCGATTACCGGCGGAGAGCCGACACTGCAGAAAGACCTTCCGGAATTTATCGAACGAATCAAGGACCTGGGCCTTTTGGTCAAGCTTGATTCCAACGGCATGAAGCCGGAGGTACTTCGTAGTTTAATTGAAAAAGGAACGGTCGATTATCTGGCGATGGATATTAAGTCGGATAAGGCGCATTACGGAGAAACCATCGGTATTCCGGATTTGGACTTGGGACCTGTTGAAGAGAGCGTGGCTCTTTTGATGGAGAATAAAGTACCTTACGAATTCCGGACCACTGTCATAAAAGAATTCCACAATAAGGATATTTTCGAAGGAATTGCGGACTGGATCGGGGGATGCGAGAAATATTTCCTGCAGTCCTACGTGGATTCGCACAGGATTCTAAAGGATTTCCTGCCGGATGAAGAGAAATTAAAATACCCGGCGGAGTTTACCGCATACACGCCGGAGGAGATGAAGGAATTCGAAAAGTAAATGTAAGCCCGGGGCAATGCCCCGGGCATATTAATTGCTAACATATGATTTATAGAATGGCTCGCGTCGTGTCTTCAGGACCGTCCCGGTACCTCCATCTAGCGCAGGGGAGGTCCCGAGACGCCCTGCAAGACACTAGCTCGAGCGAGCAATTGGGCAATCTTCGTAAGAGGTGCGTATCAAATCAAACCTCGTCGAAGGATTGCCAATTGCGATGTGAGTCATCAGATATCGTACTTCCCACGCACCAGTCTCTCTTCGAAGTACTCCACCGGCAACGGCTTATCGAAGTAAAATCCCTGCGCCAGATCGCAATTATTCGCCCGGAGAATATTCACCTGTTCTAACGTTTCCACACCTTCTGCGACGCATTGCAGTCCTAACTGACGGGAAAGTGAAACAACGTGCCTGAACATAATATATCGGATGGAATTGTCTTCGTCCGATTCCACGGGAAGGAAGCTTCTGTCGATTTTCAAAACATTCCACGGAATTTCTTTGAGTAGATTCAATGAGGAGAATCCCACACCGAAATCATCTATTGCCGTGTAAATGCCGAGTGCATGAAGTCCGCCGGTAATACGGCGAAGATCATTAAAGGCCACGTCCGACGTGGTTTCGGTAAGCTCGATTTCAAGGTATTCGTGAGGAATCTGATAGTGGTCTATGATTTCCGCTATGGCGCCGACAAGACCGTTATTTAAAATGTTTTTTCTCGAGAAGTTGACGGAAATCCGTACAACATCCTTCCCTTCGTCAATCCAGCGGCGAAGGTCACGGCAGACACAGTCAAGCATGTGAAGGTCGAGCCGGCAGATGTCACTGCCTTCTTCGAGCATCGGAATGAAATCATCCGGCGGAATCATCTTTCCGTCATGGAACCAGCGGCAGAGCGCTTCGGCACCCTCTAATTTACCGGTAATGATATTAACCTTCGGCTGATAGAACGGTTTGAATTCACCGTTAGCCAGAGCTTCCGGGAAGAGCTGCTGAATGCGCTTGCTCTTTTCCTTGGCGGCAAGGAGGGATTCGTCAAAGTAAACCACATTTCCCATCGCACCGGCTCTGGCAACCTGCAGGGCATTGATAATCTGTCCTAAGATATCGCTCGGGTTCCGAACCGGGAAGGTTTTCGGAACACAGAAAATTCCGACGCTGGAGGTAATCGCGACGGTCCGGTCATCGTCAATCGGAATGGATGCTTCCGTAAGGTATTTCACAATATCCTCCAGTTTTTCCATCGTACAGGTACCGATGAAATTGTCACCGCCGAGGCGGATTAAGATTTCATCTTTTCCGAGCATTCCCTTTAATTTCTCAAAATGCGTACGTAAAACCTGATCGCCGGTCTTTCGGCCGAACTCCTGGTTGATTAAGGAGAAATGTCTTAAGTTATAGTGGTATACCGCCATGCCGGAAAGCGTTCCGGTTCCTGCATGTGATGCAATATAATTGCTGAAGGTGCGAAAGTTCGGATAACCCTCTTCATCATAGTATGCCAGCTCTTCGATAATGTCTTTTAAACGGTTTCGGCTGACGAAGCTTAAGATGGTGCGCATTACAAGCTCAACCTTCCAGTGTTCTTCCTCGGTCAGCGGTTCCGCATCTTCGGGCATATAAACGGTGATGGTTGCGATGGACATTACACTGGAAACCACCCTTAGGGAAATGAGTTCTTTTCCTTCCACGCCGGTATCGTAGCAGCTTAAAGTTTCTCCGCGGTGCAGTTTTTCTTCCGAAGCGTTGCGATATAGTCTTGTAACACCCTTGGAAAGACGGAACATTTTACAAAGCTCTATAATCAGTCCTTCGATACGAGGGACATCGATTTTATCGATTGCGGTCATGGCAGATACAAGCTGTTCATAAAGGACATAGAATCGAAGAGTGGAGTTGCTGACCAGTGCGGAATTATCATCCGGATTCTGAGAACCGCCCTTTATATATTTCTTGTTTACATACATATAACTGTCGGCACGTTCAAAAATATCCTGCATACGGATATCCTGTCCCGGTTCGTAATCCGAAACGCCGAAGGCCAGGGTGACGAGATCCTTTGAGGCATTATCTGCCTGCTTCATGCCGAATTCGGCAATCAGTTCCGCCCTGTTTTCAAAGTCCGCTCCTTTCAAAATCACAACGAATTCATCGCCGCCGATTCTGAAAACCGGGCTGTGCTGAAAAGTAGTGCAGATTAAAGCGCAGGCAGCTTTGATAAAATCATCGCCGGCAGCATGCCCGTACTTATCGTTTACCTGCTTTAAGCCGTTGATATCACAGACAGCAACCGCAAACGGCTCCTGGGTTCCTTTGGAAATCTGCTCGTCAATCTGCATTTCCGTGGCGGCATAGGCATGTTTATTTTTGATGCCGGTCAGGGCATCCTTATTTGCCATATCCATGGCTGAGCCGATGGCCCGTTGGTATTCTTTTTCCTTACGGATTGATTCATCAATATTCTCGACGGCGATGATGATATGTTCTGAATCGGGCTTCGGAAGAACGGCAAACAGGGTAACATACTGCGGTCTTCCGTCCAGCATCAGACGGTAATTGATAAAGGTTTTCCGGGTTTTGCAAAGGTGATCGAGCAAAATCGCTTTGTCCATGAATTCCGACATCATGGATAAGTCTTCCGAATAAATGTCCCGCTGCATGTTCTTCTGGGTATCCTCAAAGAAATCCATTCCCTTTGCACCCGCCTTCAGCTTGGAGTATTTTTCGCTGGAACTGTATTCGGTATATTCGTTATTCCGGATATTGACCAGATAGATGACTTCATATCTGGCGGAAAGTGCCGTGGATATTTCCGAGAAGGTTTCGCTTTCTTCGAGTATGGAACGCTCGCGTCTGATCTGATCGTCCTTATTCAAAACGGCAATAACGATATGATTCTCATCGTTCTTCGGACGTACGATAATCATGGAGACATACTGACTTCTGTCGGCAAGAAGCTGCCGGTAGGTCAGGGTAAGGGAACCGCATTCCTTTAAATTTTCCAGTAAACTGTCTTTTTCAATTGCCTGAAGTACGCGTCTGGTGTCGTCCGGATGAATATATTTGCGGATGTCTTCGGCTGCGGTCACAAAGAAATCCTTGCCCTGTACGGATGTGCCGAGTCTTGCATAATCATCGCTGGAGCTGTACTGGGTATAGGAATTGTCGACAATGTTGATGTAATAAATAGCTTCATAACGGCTTGCCAGAGCACCGGCAATCAGACGGTAGGTTTTGAGTTTTAAATCCGTCTGCTGTTCCTCCTGGTTATTATCATCCGTATTGTCCGTGCTGATTTCATTCGCGATAGCGCGTGAGATTTCATCGAAAGAAATAGTATTGTAATTATCTTGATTTCCCATAAGTTTTACCATCCCCAATAAATTTGCATCCGAAATTGTATCCCCGTTCCATTATTTTAACACAAGAGATAAAAGGAAACCATAATAAAATATGAATTATTCGTGTAAGGGAAAGAGCCTTAAAACCTTTCATAAATCGTGATATAATGGTAAAATTCAGGATGTATTTTTATTAGAAAAATCCCCGGAAGATTGTGTATTTTTAACCTGCGGGCTTCCATGGAATACAAGGGAAAAGGAATTGCATAATTGGTAAAAAAAGAAGGAAAGAAAAGTAAAATTGAAAAACGTTATCCGTTTGACAAGGCTCTTGCCGGATTTCTTTTAGTTACCGTTGTTCCGGTTCTGAAAGCCATTCACGGAGTAAAAATAAAAGAGCGTGAAAAACTTCCGGACGGACCATGCGTGGTATTATTCAATCATGTAACGGATCTGGACATCTTATGGGTGATTGATTATTTCTACGAATATATGTATGTTGTGGCAAGTGAGCATGTCTTAAGATTCCCTGTAGGAGGAAAACTCATTACCCTTTTCTTCGCGCCGATTTATATAAAAAAAGGAGCGGGAGGTGCCGGTGCCGTTATGGAAATGAGCCGGCATCTAAGATGCGGGCATAAGGTTACCATGGCGCCGGAAGGAGTGAGAAGCGGAAACGGACTGACGGGCCCTTTCATTCCGTCCACGGCAGCGGTACTTCGGAAACTGAAATGCCCCGTGGTGACAGTACGTATTCACGGCGGCTATTTTACAACGCCCCGCTGGGGAAAGGGTGTCCGCAAGGGCAGGATTACGGTAGAAAAAGTGCATGAATATTCGAAGGAAGATATCGCGGCGATGACTCCGGAGGAGTTCTCCGGGCGCATTACGGAAGATCTTTCGGAAGACGCATATGCATACAGTGCCGGTCAAAAGGAAAAAATCGCATACAAGGGCAGAAGGCTTGCGCAGGGAATCGAGACGCAGTTGTATCTCTGTCCGCAGTGCCGGAACTTCTTCACCATCCGTTCAAAGGGAAATGAATTCTTTTGCAACTGCGGAATGCATGGTACAATTGATGAGTATGGTATTTTAAACGGTGAGCGGGTGCCGTATTCCACCGTAACGGAATGGGATTTATGGCAGAGCGAATACATGGATAAAATGCCGTATGATATTACCTTAAACAGCAGCAATATGACCTTGTATGAGATTACGAAAGAGCATAAGAAAATTGCGGTATCTTCCGGAGAAATGGTGCTTGATGCAAGTGAATTAAAGCTTGGGGAGCATGCCTTTCCTCTTTCGGAAATTGACGAAGTTACCATCGTTGCATATGGTATTTTGCAGCTTTATACAAAGGAGAAACGTTTCTTTGAAATTCGCGGGAAAAAGCGTTATCCGGGCATTGCGTATCTTAAGTACATTCAGAAATTGAAAGAATTACAGAAATAAATATAATAAAAACGAAAAGTAATATAAGAACCAAAAGCATAAAAAATAAAAAAAGGAGAAATCCATGTCAAGCGGTGTATCATTTTCAGATATTTCGGTATGGCCCGTAATTCTGTTATTGGGAATAATCTTAGGAGGCCTTCTTCTCGGGAACATTTTAAAGAGAAATATTTCTTTTCTCAGAAATTCCTTAATTCCGGTATCTGTTATAGGTGGGGGGATTCTGTTACTGATTTCCACGATTTGTAAAATCGCATCCGGAAAATATGTATTTCAGTATTTCATTTTCGGAAACGGACAGACCCTGACCGGTCTTGAGATTATGGAGATCCTGACCTATCACTGCCTGGCAATCGGTTTTATTGCCATGACACTTCGTAAATCAGGAAAGCCTGAGAAGGGCAAAGGCAAGGTTAAGGATGTAATCAATTCCGGAATTACAACGGTAAATACCTATCTTTTGCAGGGAATTATCGGAATTGCGGTAGCATTCGTAGCCTCCTTTTTTATCCCGAAAATTTTAAAGGCATCAGGTCTTTTGTTATCCTTCGGTTTCGGACAGGGCACCGGACAGGCATTAAATTACGGTTCCATTTATGAAAGTACCTACGGTTTTACGGGCGGCAAATCCTTCGGGCTTACCATAGCGGCACTGGGATTTCTTGCGGCGAGTATCGGCGGTATTATCTATCTGGATTATCACAGGAGAAAAGGCGATATCAAAATTCGTAAGAATACTTTTACTCTGAATCAGGAAAAGGTTGAGGAAGAGGATGAAATTCCGATGGTGGAATCGATGGACAAGCTGACGGTTCAGATTGCACTTGTGGTAGTCTGTTATGCATTGGCATACGGAATCATGTATCTGCTGGGACGCCTTGTGGGCGAAGGACTCCGGTCCACGATTTTCGGCTTTAATTTCTTAATCGGTACACTTGCGGCACTGATGGTAAAGCTCGCCCTGAATCTTTTGAAAAAAGGGAAACTCATGCACCGTGACTATGTCAATAATTTCCTTTTAAGCCGTATCGCCGGTTTTGCGTTTGATGTCATGATTGTTGCGGGAATTGGTGCGATTCAGCTGGATGTGATTAAGGATTATCTGGCGGCACTGCTTGTAATGGCACTTTTCGGCGTAATCGGAACGTTTCTCTATATCCGCTTCGTATCCAAAAAATTGTTCCCCTCATACAGACATGAAGAGTTTCTTGTTATGTTCGGAATGCTTACCGGAACGGCTTCCACGGGTGTCATTCTTCTTCGTGAAATCGATCCGATGTTTGAAACACCGGCGTCCGATAACGTGGTATATCAGACATTTGTGGCGATTTTATTAGGTTTCCCGATGATGCTTCTTGCGGCATTCTGCCCGAAGAGTGATTTGTCGACGCTTATTGGCGCGGGAATCCTGTTTGTTTATTTCTTGATTTTGAATGTGGTGCTTTTCAGGAGTGTCATTTTTAAGAAAAAGAACAAAGAAGAGAAGCAACAGAATTAAGAATATAAAACAATAGCAAAAGAATAAAAGCAAATAAAAAGTAAGAGAAAAAAATAGAGCGCAAAAGAATGAACTGTAATCTCTGTCCGAGAAAATGCAATATCGAAAGATCTCTTCATGAAAGTGACGGAGTAACGGGCTTTTGCGGAGAGGGAAATACAATGCGTATTTCAAGGGCTGCCCTTCATTTCTGGGAGGAACCGTGTTTAAGCGGTTTAAACGGAAGCGGGACAGTCTTTTTCACCGGCTGTAACTTAAAATGTATCTATTGCCAGAATGCGGCAATCTCCGAAGGCGGCAGGGGATGGGAGGTTACACCGGAAGAGCTTTGTGATACATTTTTTGATTTAAAGAAGCAGGGCGCACACAATATCAACCTTGTGACACCGTCCCATTTCGTACCGGAGATTGCAAAGTCTGTAAGACTTGCAAGGGAGCGGGGTTTCGATCTGCCCTTTGTCTACAATTCTTCCGCCTATGAATCTGTTGAAACACTGAAATTGCTGGACGGACTCATCGATATCTATCTTCCCGATTTCAAGTACATGGACGTTTCCATGGCTTCAAATTATTCCCATGCCAAAGACTATCCGATTGTTGCCAAAGCCACTATCGCAGAGATGATGCGGCAGGTTCCGTTTGCGTTGTTTACGGAATTTCAAAAGCAGTCGGAAGAGGGCATGAAATCTGTTCAGCTTATGAAAAAAGGCGTCATCATCCGTCATCTTGTACTTCCCATGGGTGTAAAGAATTCGATTGCAGTCATAGATTA
>CADANR010000043.1:21196-29501 GCA_902789265.1 uncultured Lachnospiraceae bacterium
GCAGGCTTTCCCGTCCTTCATCGGAAAGTGACGAAGCGGGAGTATGAAAAGGTAATTCAGCACTGCATGGATTTAAATCTTGAGAACGTCTTTATTCAGGAAGGGGATGTGGCGAGCGAAAGTTTTATTCCGCCGTTCTGAACTTCTGTTTAAAGTGTCAGCACATCCTTGTGGGAAGTCTCGTAGAAGCTCGCAATTAATACTTTATAATCCAGCCATAGTTTTTGCTTTGCTCGTGTTCTATAGAGCCTTCCCCCGAGGAGTTACCTGACACTTTTATAAAAAGTATTTCTAAATAAAATGTCGCTTTCAAGGCGACCTTTCCATTCCCGTAAAATCATATACTTACCTCAACAACAAAAACATAAGCGAATCCGAAAAACGGAACGCATTCATTTGAAAGCCACAGGGCAGAAAGTGAGGAAGCATATGAAGAAGGGACTTACGGAAGCAGTATTTATTTTAGACAGAAGCGGCTCCATGTCGGGACTGGAAGCGGATACCATCGGAGGCTATAACTCCATGCTCGCAAAACAGAAAAAAGAAGAGGGTGACGTGATTTTTTCCACCGTACTCTTTGATGACAGAACGGAAGTGCTGCATGACAGACTCTCGGTTCACAAGGTGGAAGCGCTGACCGACAACGAGTATTATGTCAGAGGCTGCACGGCGCTTTTGGATGCAGTCGGCGGTGCCATTGAGCATATCGCAAGGGTGCAGAAAGAAATGCCGGAAGAAGAACGCCCGGAGAAAACACTCTTTATCATCACCACGGATGGAATGGAAAATGCAAGCCGGAAATACGACTATGCAAAGGTAAAGAAGCTCGTGGAGAAGAAGAAAAAGAAACACGGCTGGGAATTCATTTTCATGGGTGCGAATATCGATGCGGTCGAAGTAGCCGGAAGATTCGGAGTTTCAAAGAACCGTGCAGTGCGCTACGAATGCGACAGGGAAGGTACGAAAATCAATTTCGATGTCATGTCCAAAATGGTCAGCTGCGCACGTTCCAGCGCGAGTGTTGAGGCAATGGAAGAGGCGTTTGATGATACGGAGATGATGGAGCCGATTACCACGCATTACAGGAAGAGTAACGGGAAGAAGTAAGTCTTCAAAAATTGACGTATTCTGCGATAAGGAATAAAATAAAGAGTACCGCGAAGCAATTCGAGGTGCTCTTTTTTATACACAGTTTCGGAGGAAAAAACGTTGCATTCCATTAAAAGCAAAATAACGCTGATTACCGTGAGTGCCATAGTAATTACTATGCTTCTTGCCATGATTCTAGGGATCAATGCGGTCGTTCGTATCGGACAGGAACGTTCCGGACAGATTCTGGAACTTCTTTGTGAAACGGGAGAGAAGAATCTGGATTTCTATTTTGAGGATTTCGAAAGGTCCGTAGGCATGGTTTCATCCTATGCGGAAGCGGATCTGGAAACACGGGATGTATCGGACATGGAGAGACATGTGGAACATGTGCGGCCGTTTTTTGAAAGAATCGCGGAGCAGACAAGCGGAGTATTAACTTTTTATTACAGGATTGATCCGGAATATTCGAAGGATTCGAAGGGCTTCTGGTATGTATACGTGGACGGAAAAGGATTTGTGGAGCATGAAACGACGGATATTACCGAATTTGACACATCCGACATTTCCCGTTTAGTCTGGTTTACGGTTCCGAAAAACGAAGGAGAGGCAGTCTGGCTTCCCCCGTATGTAACGGAAAATTTAAATGCCAGGGTATTATCCTACAATGTTCCGGTATATAAGGACGGCGTATTCGTCGGTGTTATCGGAATCGAGCTTGATTACACCACGATGACAAAGCAGGTAAACAGCATCCGGTTTTATAAAAACGGCTATGCATTTATTACTGACGCAGAAGGAAATATAATTTATCATCCGCATATTGACGTGCTTTCGATGAATCCCGAAGACGTACCGAAGGTTCCGGAAGGCCTTCTCGGCGGAGAAGAAGGAACCATATTAAGATATGATTTCGAGGGCGTAAAACGTGAAGCAATCTGTATGGATTTAATCAACGGAATGCGCTTAAATGTATCGGTTCCGGTGCATGAAATCAACGGCGACTGGGAGAAGCTGATTATCCGGATGGTAGTGACGGAAGTTTTGATATTGATTGTCTTTATCCTGCTTGCGATGCTTATTGCAGGTAAAATCACGAAGCCGATTGTGGAGCTTACCAAAGCTGCAAAGCAGGTAAATGACGGAAATTATGATGTGGTATTAAGACCGCACGGAAAAGACGAAATCAGTATTTTAACCCTTTCCTTCAGCCAGCTGGTAGCGCACTTAAAGGCTTACATCAGTAATCTTCACGAATTAAACGAGCACCTGAAGGAAGACAATTTAACCCTGGAAGCTGCGACTATCCGGGATCCGTTAACCGGTGTGAAAAACCGTTTTGCACTTCGCCGCGATTATGAGAAATACTTTGAGCAGGATATTCATATTATGATGCTCGATTTGGATGAATTCAAATCGATTAACGATTCCTACGGTCACAATGTGGGGGACTATTTGTTAAAGAAAACCGGGGATGCACTGCTGGATCAGTTCGGCGCAGAGCACAGTTACCGTTACGGAGGGGACGAATTTTTAGTAATATATCCGGATATTTCGGAAGAAGAATTCCGTGCATCTACGAAGAAGCTCGGAGAACAGTTAGAGGAGGTTTATCTGGACGACAGGAAACTCCCGGTCCGTTTTTCGGCAGGATATGTCTACGGGAAAACCGTCATACAGGACGATTTAAGATTAATGCTTCGCCAGGCCGATGATATTCTGTATCAGGCAAAGGGTTCCGGAAAGAATACCTTTATCGGTGAGAAGTATGAAAGAAGTTATGCGGAGAAAATCATGAAAAAGGAAGAGGAAGCATTCCGGCAGGGATAAACGCCGGCGGATTTATGGTAATCAGGGTTACATTTAAGAAAGGGAAACAGATGAACGAGAACATTGTAAAGAAAAATGCACAGCTGGCGGAGACCGTGATTAAGGGATTAACCTCCAGAAACATGACCGGCTATTATGCCGCCACGAAAGAAGAAGCATTGAAAAAAGCACTGGAACTGATTCCGGAAGGAAGTTCCATATCCATGGGCGGCTCCATGAGTGTGCATGAAATCGGTCTTTCGGATGCACTGAAGAACGGAAATTATGATTTTATAGACCGTGATGCGTATGAAGATAAACGTGCGGCAATGCTTGCGGCATATGATGCGGACTTCTTTCTTTCCAGCTGCAATGCACTTACTTCGGACGGCGTACTCGTAAACATTGACGGAAATGCAAACCGTGTTTCCGCAATTGCGCAGGGACCGAAGAAGGTATTATTTATCGTAAGTCTCAATAAGGTCTGCCCGGATCTGGATGCGGCCATGAAGCGTGCAAGATGTGTTGCGGCACCGACAAATGTGCAGCGTTTCAGCATTATGACGCCCTGCTCGATTACCGGCACCTGTATGAACTGCAAGAGCCCGGATACAATTTGCTGTCAGTTCCTGGTTACGAGATTTTCCAGACATAAGGACAGAATTCACGTGATTTTAGTCGGAGAAGATTTAGGCTTCTAGATTTCCGACCATTGTAATTTATATGATTCGGTAACCTGATTTTCGGAGGAACAGATGATATACCATTTTGAATTTGATATTGCAGCTGTTTTCCTCACGCTGTTTATCACATACTATATCATATTCAAAAAAGGACTCGTACGGCATGCCAACCGGGTTTATTTAGTATTGATTTTGCTCAATTTCCTTTCGGAATTTTCCGATATCATGAGCTCGATTGCAAATAATAACCCGGACGCATCCGAGAGGGTTTTCCAGGATATCTGGAACTATATCTATCTATCCGCACACAATGTGATGGCATTCGCATTTGTGATTTATTTGTTTTTCCTTTTGGGATTCGTTAAGAAGAAACAGAATCAGATGTTTCTTTTAACCATTCCCATCACGATTGATTTAATTCTTCTTTATTCCAATCCGTTCACCAAACTGATCTTTTTATATGATGCCGAAGGACACTACATGCATGGGAAGCTTTTCCCGTTGATGTACGGAATTGCGCTCTTCTACATGATTTTTGCAATCTTTTTTGTGGTCCGTTATCGGAAATTATTCGGTAAATCCAGAGCGGGTGCGCTTATTGCCTTCCTGCTGATTTCTTTTATACCGATTGTGATTCAGATGTTTTTCCAGCAGTATCTGCTTACGCTCTTCTTCGAAACCATCGGTCTTATGGGAATCTTGTTTACGATAGAGAATAAGGATGACACAATCAGTCCCACGACCGGAATTTTCAATCGTTATGCCTTTCAGACCGCATTGGACCGTGCGATGGAATCAAATGAGTATACGCTGATTCTTATAAAAATCGCCAACTTAAACTATTACAATAAAATGATCGGTTTCCAGAACATGAACGGAATTTTAAATAAAATTTCCGTCTGGCTGGAGCAGGAATTCACCCTGTATTCCTGCTATGACTGCGGCCGCGGACATTTCGCGATCCTTTGCGACAAGATTTCCGAAGAAACCGTTGAAAAATGCAGGCAGGATACCTTTGCAAGATTTGAGAAAGCCTGGGGAAAAGGGAAATTCTCTTTAACCTTCCCGGTTAGTTTCGGTGTGATTCATCTGCCCGGAGACGTGAATACAATGGAGAATCTGCAGATGTTAATTGATGCTCCGTTTGACGGAAAAGAATCCGTGGAGATGGATCCGGGACAGATGATTTCCGAGTATGAAAGAAGAGTGTTAATTGAGCACCTGATTGACAAAGCCCTTCAGAATAAGAGTTTTCAGGTTTACTTCCAGCCAATCTGGAATTCGCATACCGGAAAGGTAAATTCCGCGGAGGCGCTCTGCCGGTTGATTGACGAGAAATACGGAATGATTCCGCCGGATGAATTCATTCCGATTGCGGAGCAGAACGGAACGATTCTGGAAATCGGAAGAATCGTATTTGAAGAGGTTTGCAGATTCTATCAGGAAGGATGCCTTAAGGATCTCGATGTGGATTATATTGAGGTCAACCTTTCCGTAGTGCAGTGCATGAGCCGGAACTTAAAGCAGACCTTTGAAGAAATCCTTAAGAAGTATTCGCTGGATGCAAAATGTATCAATTTAGAAGTGACTGAATCTGCCACGACCGGCAATCAAAAATTGCTGTTTGATTCGATAGACATGTTAAAAGAAGTCGGTTTCTCATTTTCCTTAGACGACTACGGAACCGGATATTCCAATATCTCCTACATGTATGAAATGCCCTTCTCGATTATCAAAATCGATAAAAGCATTCTCTGGAAAGCGATGGATCCGAAGGACTCATCGGGCCAGAGAAATGCGGTACTTTATCTTGAGAATACGATTCGCATGCTTCAGGATATGAATTACAGTGTGCTTGTGGAAGGTGTGGAAAGTATGGAGCAGAAGATGTTTTTAGAGCGCCTCGAATGTGATTATTTCCAGGGGTATTATTTCTCCAAGCCGGTTCAGAAACAGGTATTCTTAGATTTCTTAAGGGTGGTAAACGCGTAATGGTAATGTGGTATTACATTGTTATCTGCATATTGTCACTGATCTGCTGCATTATTTTTTACTGGAAAATGCGACCGAATTTCCATGCCCTTTACCCGCTTATTTTCATTCTGGCATTTACCTCGCATTTCAGTTACGTGATGCTTGCGCTTTCCGAGAATGTAAGAGAGGCGCTGCTTGCCAATAAGATTCTGTATATCGGCGGGTGTTATCTGCAGTTAGTAGGTCTTCTTTTGATTTTCTCCATTTGTAAAATAGATCTTCCGAAACCGGTGCGATTCCTGATGGCAGCCTTTTCCACCTTTATTTATGCATGTGTTCTGACCTCCGGATATCTGCCGCTTTTCTATAAAAGCGTGGATATCGAGACCAGAAACGGAGTTACCGTTTTGCTGAAAGAATACGGACCGCTACATATTCTTTTCTATGTGGAAATTGTGCTTTACTTAGGCGCTACAATTTTTGCCCTGGTTTACGGATGGGTGAAAAAGCCGAATGTTTCGAGAAGGAATCTTGTAATCGGTGCGTTCATGCAGATTTTCTCGATTTTTGCATTTTTCATCGGTCGCTCGATTACAAAGGAAGTCGAATGGATGGCATTAGCCGATTTAGTGGATGAGATAGGGTTTTTGCTGATTATGGACCGCATCATTCTGTATCGTGTCGGCGATATGGTAAGTTCCTCTCTCTTAAAAGAGGGGCAGTTCGGCTATATTTCTCTTGATTTAAATCAAAAATATCTAAGCGCCACGGATGCTGCTGTCCGGTTCTTCCCGGAAATTGCAAAGAACAGGGCGGACCGGGAAATTGCAAATGAAGAGCTTCGGGAATTGTTTGCGAAGTGGATTGAGGAATTCAAATCCGAGAATGTTTCGAAGGTGCATACTTACCGGAAGGGCGAGAAGATTTATCTGATTCACATTTCGGATTTATACGACGGAAAACGAAGGCGCGGGTACCTTCTTGAGATTTCTGATGATACCGCACATCAGCAGCACATGGAGGGAATTGAACGGTACAACAAGAATCTCAATGAGGAGCTGATGGCGAAGACGAAGCTGATTCAGGAGCTGAGGAAGAAGTGATTTTGGCTCACTTGCTCGGGAAAGGATTTAAAAAGTGATTATTTAATACTTGCAACTGCTTCCTCTAAGGTGAGTCCCGCATAGTCCTGTGCACGAAGGATTCTTCCGGATTTCTTATCCGTGAGGAATGCTCCGACAAGGACACCGGGCAGAGCACTTTCGGGAGAGTTCGGAGCATTGGGGCCGCCGAGCTCCGTACGACACCATCCGGGATCGACTAAGTTAATCATTACATCGGTGCCTTCCATCTTGCTTCCGAGATCGATGGAAATTTTATCCAATGCGGCTTTTGCTGCGGAATATCCTGCCTGTTCCGGCTCAAGCGCGATACCGCTTGTTGTATTGACGATTCTTCCGAAACCGCGTTCCATCATGCCGGGAAGAAAATGATAGCAGATCATCGCAGGTGCAATGGTACATACCTGGAAGCTGACGGTATAATCGGAAACCGGCGTTTTGCAGTAGTCCGTACGATATGCAATCTGGAGTCCCGCATTGTTTAATACCACATCCACCTGTACGCCCAGCGCATCAATGTCTTTTAACATTTGCTCCACACTGTCGGGGTCAGACAATTCCGCAGCTACGGCATATGCTTTTACACCCAGTGCACGCACTTCTTCGGCAACCTGTTCACTCTTTTCCACACTTCTGGAATGAAGGATTAAATTGCAGCCTCTCTTTGCAAGTTCGATGGCGGATAAATATCCGATTCCTCTCGTGGCGCCTGTTAAGAGCACCCATTTTCCGGTTAAATCAAGCATGACGGTTTCCTCTCCGTTTATCTGTATCAGTGGTACCCGGCACCACTAAAACTTCATGAATCATAAAATTCTAATAGTACCAGGTATCTTTGCTGAATGCATAATCTGTCGTTTGTTCCCGGTTTTGTTTTCGATAATTATATAAACGGAACCGGTTACAATTTAAGAATATCATCGCAGTATCTGTGACTCTATAAAAAACGGAATCAAAAATAGAACCAAGCTATCCTTTCACGGAGAATCACAGACTCACGATTTTCGTTGCCAGCTTCTCGGTGAACGTCTTGTCGTGCTCGACAATCAGCATGGTCGGAGCGTAGGTTTCAATGAGCTTTTCAATCTGCATTCTGGAAAAGACGTCGATATAATTAAGCGGCTCATCCCAGATATAAAGGTGCGCCGGAGTGATGAGACTCGATGCAATCAAAACCTTCTTTTTCTGTCCTTCGGAATAATTCTCCATATTCTTTTCGAACTGCACCCGCTCCAGATCAAGCTTTCTAAGAAGGGATAAAAGGAGCGTATAATCAAGGTTACCGGCTTCGGCATAATCCTTCAGGTTCCCCATTAAATGCGAAGTGTCCTGACTGATATAGGAGATGATTAAACCGCTCGCAAGGGTAAGTGTTCCGGTTGTGGTGAAATTGAAATCTGTGCTTATGTTTACATCAGAAGGTAATTTCGGGTTATCAATATTGTCTGAAAACTCATCATGTCCGGAATCAGGCGAAAACTCAGAATTCTGCTTTGATTTTTGTATTGCAAGAACTGCCTTAATCAAACTCGATTTCCCACACCCGTTTTCTCCCTGCAGAAAAACTCTTTCCCCGTTGCAGATTTCAAAGGTCAGATTATGTACTACAGGCGTAGTTGAATCATGATA
>CADANR010000044.1 GCA_902789265.1 uncultured Lachnospiraceae bacterium
TCAACCGACTTTACATTTAAAAGCGCCGGTATCATCGGATTCTTTCCTTCGATATCGGCGCATTTGTTCATGGAATACTGAACATCCTCCGCCGTAACGAAAGTTCCGTCATGGAACTTCACTCCTTCACGAATTGTGAATGTGTAGGTTAAGCCGTCATCACTGACAGTAATTTCGCTTGCTACAGCGGGAACGATGTTGCCATCGGCGTCCGGTTTTACCAGTCCTTCGAATACATTGAAGAATATTTCTTTGGTTCCTGCCGCCACCATGTTGTGGGGGTCAAGAGTTTCTTCAATATCCTGAGGGATACCGATGGTAATCGAGTTTTTGGAACCGCCTTCCTTATCGCCCGTGCATGCACACAGTGCAACAGCAAGTGAAAGAACCGAAAGGATCGCGACTAACCGCATGGTTAATCTTCTTTTCATAGCTCTTTCTTTCCTTTCTCGTTTTAAAAAATGTGATATTTAATTTTTTTATGTTTAAGAATCTTCTAAAACTTTATTCTTTACTCTTTTATTCTACTTAAGTTTTATGCTTTCAGTAGAATTCACGGAGTATCTGAATACTAGTTAAGAATCTTCTTAAG
Organism: uncultured Lachnospiraceae bacterium; assembly: GCA_902789265.1. Classification (GTDB taxonomy): domain Bacteria; phylum Bacillota; class Clostridia; order Lachnospirales; family Lachnospiraceae; genus UBA3766. Next base: position 593 of record CADANR010000044.1, read on the forward strand.
CTCATCCATAAAGGTATTTACATCCTTGAATTCACGATATACGGATGCAAATCTTACATAAGCTACCGGATCCAGGTCCTTGAGCTTATTCATGATGCATTCCCCGATCACTGCACTGGGAAGCTCACGCTCTTCTCTGGAATAAATTTCTGTTTCCACTTCATCCACGAGATTCGCAATCTGCTCTGCGGATACGGGACGTTTGTGGCAGGCACGGAGCACTCCGGCTTCGATTTTTGCACGATCGAATGCTTCACGGTTTAAATCCTTCTTGATAATAATCAAAGGAATCGTCTCCACCTTCTCATAAGTGGTAAAACGCTTGCCGCACTCATCACATGCACGTCTTCTTCGGATGGAATTATTTTCCTCCGCGGGTCTTGAATCAATTACCCTTGTGTTCTCATGACCGCAATAGGGACATTTCATAGTCGCTCTCCTTTTATTTCAACCCGGAATTGTAACGGTCTTAATACTGAAAAATCAATCCCGCTTCTTTCCGGTGTTCTTTATCTGACGGCTTTAAGATCTCTTCTTCAAGAAATCCGGAACGGCTATGGATTTCTGCTGAACATTGCTGCGAAGCTCTGAGGGCTTCGGAGCAGGTCTCGGAACAGGTGTGGGTGCAGGTGCTACAGGCTGGGGAGCCGGCTGCTGAGGTACGCCCTGAACTGTTCTGCTGATTGCCTGTGTTCCGCCTGCCGTCGGTCTGCCGGTTGTTGTGTAGCCGGAAGTAAGCGCTGCGGAATGTGCATAGGAAGGAACCGAATATCTGGATCCCTGTACAGGCTTGGAATAAAGACCTGTTGCAATAACGGTAACCTTGCAGGTGTCGGGCTCTGCATCGGAGTACATAGCACCGAGAATGATGTTAACCTGCTCACCGGTAATATCTGTTACATAGCTGGATGCAATATTTGTATCGGATAAGGAGATGTCTCCGGAGATGTTGATGATGACATCGGTTGCACCGTCAATCGTAGTCTCAAGTAACGGACTTTCAACTGCCATACGGACTGCTTCAAGAGCCTTGTCTTCGCCCTTGCCGGCACCGATACCGATATGTGCGATGCCCTTGTCGAGCATAACGGTCTTAACATCTGCGAAGTCGAGGTTGATGACTGCGGGAACATTAATTAAATCGGTAATTCCGGATACGGACTGCTGAAGTACTTCGTCCGCTTTCTTTAATGCTTCCGGCATGGTCGTCTTCTTGTCGCAAATCTCTAATAATTTATCGTTCGGGATAACGATCAAAGTATCAACATGCTCTTTTAATCTTTCGATTCCTGCTTCCGCATTGTTCATACGGGTCTTTGCTTCGAATTTAAAAGGCTTGGTAACAACACCGACGGTAAGAATTCCCATCTCTTTGGAAATTTCCGCTACAACAGGTGCAGCACCGGTTCCGGTTCCGCCACCCATACCGCAGGTAACGAATACCATGTCGGCGCCCTGAATTGCATCTCCGATTTCCTCACGGTTCTCTTCTGCAGCTGCCTGTCCAACTTCAGGCTTTGCTCCTGCGCCGAGACCTTTCGTAATCTTCTCACCGATCTGAATTAACTTCGGTGCCTTGCAATTCTTCAGAGCCTGATTATCGGTATTGACACCGATGAACTCTACTCCGCCCACATTATCATCAATCATTCGGTTTACTGCATTGTTTCCTGCACCGCCGACACCAACGACAATAATCTTTGCTGCTGAACTTTCATCATTTGCTTTGATTTCGATCAAGGCTTTATCCTCCTATACATCCCTTTTTACTTGTATTCTCTAAGAATTTGCGTTTATCGTTTCGGTCAATAATTTACCGATTTTTATTGACCGGACAATACAATTTTTCAAAAAACACAACATGTGCCATTTCAAATAAAAAGGACATCAATATCCTATATAATCATATAATCATTTATTGGAATATGCAATGTTTTTTTCGTAATTCACACGATTTTTATGTGTTTTTTCAACATTCCGGACAGTCAATGCCGTTTTTTTGTTTTATTTTAAGCATTTGCGCACTTATTCATCTATCTCGAAACTTGTCTTCGGATTCGCTGCGGTAAAACTTTCCATATGCAGTTTTCCGTTGAATCCCATGGGCTTCGCCTCTTCCAAAATCGCCGCCAGGTGGGTTACACGCTCCTCTAAGTAATCCCCGTTTCCAAGAGCCACGCGGATTCCGCCGAAGTATAACGTAATATCTCCCATGTAATCAAAATAGATTTTATCCGCATCAAGATTATTCTTATTAAGAAGCTGTGTTAAGCTTAAGATTTCCTTAAAGATTCTCGGATCATCCACCGGAAGCGGCTCATGAAGAATGACATAATCGAAATCCAGTCCCGAAATTTCCGGAATTCCCGGAACATCCTCCTTCGAGCTCTCCACTACGATTCCGTCCTTGTCGAAATACATCCTGTTTTCCAGGTAAACCACATAGCCGGCAACCGCCTTCTCATAGACGATGATTTTGATGCTGTTTCGGTCTTCGATTACAACATCCATATGCTCGACAAAGGGGATATCTTCGATTTTTTTTGCCTTTAATTTATATTTCAGATATAACGAGTTTTCGCTGAATTTGTCGGTAATGACCATGTTTTTGATCTGTTCGGGGGTATAATGCGTGCTGCCTTCCACCCGGACATTCCGGATTTTAAAGCCCTCGATCAGAAAAAGTGCACCGCCCGCAATTACCACGACAATGAAAATTGCAAGAAGAATTCGAATTCTTTTTAATTTACCGAGTCCCGCAAGGGTATTCTTTGTTTTGCCGAAATCCACCTTCTGGATATTTCCGGTATTGCCGGTCGGTATTCTTCCGGTGCTTCCCGTATGAATTCTGGCAGTGTTCCCCGTGTGAATTCTGCCGGTATTTCCTGTATGGATTCTGCCCGTATTACCGCTATGTTTCGGCATTTTCCCTGTATTGCCGCTGTGTTTTTGTGCTTTCGCGGAAATCTTAATATTATTTGAGTTCTTTCCGATACTCTTGCCTGCGCCCTTCGAATACTCTTCTCTTTCAAAGTCTCTGAAATTCTCTTTCTTTGCGGATTTCTTAAAAGACTTACTGTTCTTCAAACCACCGGACTTATTTCCGGATTTTCCCTTGCCAGCCATACGCACTCACCTACCGCCGGTCAATCTGTATGGTTCGCCCGACAGACAAAGCAATCCCTATTTCAGCCAAAAACAGCAGTACGGACGTACCGCCCGCGGAAATAAACGGCAGGGATACACCCGTGTTAGGCACGGAGTTTGTTACCACCGCAATATTCAAAACAACCTGAATCGCAAAGTGACAAAGGATTCCGATAACAATCATCGCGTTGAATAAATCCCTTGTATTTCCTGCAATTACAAATAATCTGTGGATTAAAAGTCCGAATAAAAAGATAATGCAAACAGCACCGAAAATTCCGAGCTCTTCACATACGATGGAGAAAATCATATCGTTCTGTGCCTCGGAAATATCGCCGATTTTAACAACACTTTCCCCGAGTCCCTTTCCGAAAAGTCCTCCGGAGCCTATGGCATATAGTGCCTGAAGCACCTGGAAGCCTTCATCGGAACTGTATTTTTCCGGATGGAGCCAGGCCAGGACACGACCGAAACGGAAGGAAACCGCCGATGCATCTCCCGAACTGAAATGATCAAATAAAACAATACCGCCGACTACGACTGCAACCAGTAAAAACAAGCCGCCCCAGACCAGCAGGATTTTTTTCGTATCTTTCGCAATGATGGAAATCATCAAAACCGGAATCAGCATAACAATAAGAGCGGAGCTCATGTTTCGGCTGACAATGTAAATAAAAAGTCCCAATGCGCCCAACGGCAAAAGCGGAAGAAACAGTCCGAGCCACTTGTCCGTATCCTTCTGCTTCCTCGTTATGATTTTGGCATAGTATAGTATAACCAGCAATTTTACCAGTTCCACGGGTTCAAACTGCGGCAGGGGTCCGATTTTTACCCAGCGGGTAGCACCATGAGAAGAAATATGAATTCCCGGAATCAGAAGAAGTGCCATTACGAAAAATGCCAGAATAATGTATGCCACGCTGGGCACCTTTTTATAGACAATCGGCGGGATAAAAATCAGCACTGTCATGGCAACGAAGCCCATGGCGGATGACATGATCTGCTTTCTTAAGAAATAGGTGGAATTACCGAATTTCAGATTTGCCTGATATGCACTTGCGGAATAAATCATAACAAAGCCGAAGCAGACAAGCAGTACCACTACGGCTAAAAGGGTAAAGTCGAAATAGGACTTTTTCCCGTCTTCTTTATGATATTTGTTTCTGATTCTGTCGAGTGCTCTCACTTTGTTTCTGACTTCCTAAAATGATTTATTGTATTTTCGGCAAATTCCGCACTAATTCTTTGAACATGGTTCCCCGTACTTCATAATTCGGGAACATTCCCCAGCTTGCGCAGGCCGGAGAAAGCAAAACCGCATCACCGTCTTCGGCAAGTGAAGCACATTTCTCCACTGCTTCTTCCAGGCTCTCCACACGGTAGATATTCGTAAATCCGTGGGAACGTGCACAGGCTTCGATTTTATCCGCGGTCTGACCGAGTAAAACGAGCGCCTTTACCTTTGTTCCGAAGCTTTCAATCCACTCATCATAAGTGCTTTCTTTATCGTATCCGCCGCCGATTAAAACGGTCGGGCGGTTCATGGCAAGAACGGCCTTGATTGCCGCATCAGGATTGGTTCCCTTGGAGTCGTTATAATAATCAACGCCCCTTACATTCTCAACGAACTCAATACGATGCTCCACTGCCTTGAATCCTTTGACGCTTTCGAGAATCTTCTCCATCGGAATATGCATTGCGTCTGCCATAAGAATTGCAGCCATGACATTCTCCACATTGTGCATGCCGAGAAGGTTCATGTCATGGATATTCATAAGCTTCTCTTCTGCGCCGTCACGCACGATATAGATATATTCATCCTTATAGTAACAGCCGTTTTCCACCTTCTGAGCTGAAGAGAAAAATCTTACCCTGCACTTCATTCCGCCTGCGGTTGCAGGATTATCATCATTCTCTTCCACGGTCTTTTTCCCGGAAATCTTTAAGCCGAAAGCACGAAGCACTTCGTCTTCGTAATTCAGAACACAGGTATCCGCCGCGGTCTGGTTTAAGGTAATATCCTCTTTTGCCTGGATATAATTCTCCATCGTATGATGGCGGTTTAAATGGTCCGGTGTAATATTGAGAATTGCGGATACATTCGGATGGAAGTCATGAATGGTTTCCAGCTGGAAGCTGGAAATCTCCGCAACCGTGATATCTTCTTCATTTGTTGCAAGTGCCACGGAAGTATACGGAATACCGATATTTCCGACTACATATGTAGTTCCGTGATGCTTTTTGTTCGGATTGGTATCTCCGATTTCCTTACCGTCTGCATGCTGTCCGCTATTCTCTTTAAACGAGTATAAATAATCGGCAACGATTTTTCCGACGAGCGCAGTGGTCGTGGTCTTTCCGTTCGTTCCGGTAATCGCAATCAGACGTCCTTTTGCAACGGAATATGCGAGCTCAATTTCGCCTGTAATATAGAGCCCTCTCGCACGAAGCTCCAGTGCAAGCCCTGTGTCCGTCGGCACTCCCGGGCTTAAAACAACTAAATCCAGGGAATTCTTGATTGCCACGGGCAAATCCCCCAGAATTACATTTGCTTTCTCTTTTTCACAGGTTTTGTTGCGAACATCCGTGATATTTAAAGTAGAATTCGAATCATAAAGAATCGGATTTGCGCCGGCACGAAGAAGCAGATCATATGCCGCCACGCCGCTGATTCCGGCACCGATGATGAGTGCATTTTTTCCTCTGTAATCCATTTGTTTTCCCCTTTTTCGCATTTATTCCGCAAAAGTGCCTTGAAGCACATGGCTGCGGGCTCTATAGAACGCGAGCAAACACTAATAATATAAATTCATAATAACGTAAAATTGCGAGCCTCTACGAGACCGCAGACAGGTTGCTCAAGGCACCTATTCTCTAAATGCCGAGCAACGCAACACAGCAAAGTATAATCGTCACAATCGTGAACGCACTGACCACCTTCGTCTCCTTGTAGCCGCATTTCTCGAAATGATGGTGAATCGGCGCCATCTTAAAGATTCTCTTACCGTGAGTTAATTTAAAATAGCTTACCTGAAGCATAACGCTGACCACCTCAGCCAGATAAATGAATGCAATAATCGGGATAAAAAGCGGCATTTTAAGAAGATATGCTTCCGCTGCCACAAAACCGCCGAGCGCCAACGCTCCCGTGTCTCCCATAAATACCTTTGCCGGATAGGAATTGTAGATTAAGAATCCCAGCAATCCACCTACCAGTGCCGCTGCGGGGACTTCCGTCCCGCCGCCCTTAAGAAGCGAAACAATTGCAAAGAAAACTGCAATCACGGAAGTAACCTTGCTTGCCAGTCCGTCCAGACCGTCCGTGAAATTCGCTCCCGTATCGGTTCCCAAAACAACCAGGAACAAAATCGGAATGGTAAGATACGGCATATGTGCCAAATGAATCTCTTTTCCGCCCGAAAACGGAATTATCATATCCATCGGAACGTCCGATACAAACTGCATATATGCGGCAAAAAGACCGGTAATAATAATCTGAAGCCCCATCTTCTGCCATGCTCGAAGTCCCATGGACCGCTTTAAAACAACCTTAATGAAATCATCAATAAATCCGACAATTCCGAAGCCGACAGTCAGAAACAGAATCGGCACGATTTTTTCGGAGGATTTCACAAAAATCAGGCTTCCGACAAGCAATCCTGCCAAAATCAAAACGCCACCCATCGTCGGTGTCCCGTTCTTTGCAAGATGTGTCTCCGGTCCCTCATTACGAATTGTCTGTCCGATTTTCAGTCTCCGAAGAAGCGGAATTACGACCGGACCGAGTCCCGCCGCAATTGCAAATGCTATAACCAGTGCCGGAATTGTCTGAAGCATACTATTCTCCTAATATTGATCAGTGTCTCTGATTATAATTCTGTATTGTGCTCGCCTGAGTTCCGTCAGGATTTACAGGCTGGGAATTACCGTCCTGCTTGGTTGTTCCGTCCCCCTCGGTACCTTCCGTAGCTGCCGGTCTTACACTAAAATCAGGCAAATCCGAAGACGGTGAAATCGGATAACCGGTCTCGGGATCAAGGAACTCTCCCGTTTCAGGATCGATTGCGTATCCGGTTTCCTTATCAATCTGGATATTTCTGTCATCCGGAACAACGGAAATGCCATCGGTATCACCGCCCGCATCTTCACGATGTACCGGACGGTAAATTGCTTCATTATAAAGACCCTTTGAAATCAAATCATCTTTTTCTGCGTCTGTCAATTCTTCCGTCATGAAGATGTTCATATACGGCAGAACCTCTGTCAGAATATCCTTTGTCATGGTGCAGCAAAGTGCGGTACCGCCCTGCTGGTCCGGAAGATTCGGTCTGTCTAAAACCACATATACGATAATCTTCGGATCATCCGCCGGTGCATAGCCCATAAAGGATGTTACGTAATCATGCTTATCACGGGGGAAAGTCTCGGCCGTTCCGGTCTTTCCGCCTACCGCATAGCCTGCCGGACGCGCTTTTTTACCGGTACCGGAGGTAACAACGGCATTGCAGTAGCTGACGATTTTTTCCGAAGTGGAATTCGAAACCGTCTGCTTCAGTACACAGGGCTCGATATTCTTTACCACTGCCCCGTTTCCGTCTAAGATCTGGCTTACAATGTGCGGCTGATAATAGTAACCGCCGTTGATAATCGAATTGAATGCCGCAACCATCTCAATCATGGTTACGGAAAATCCCTGGCCAAAGGTTGACGTTGCAAGCTCGGTCGGTCCCATTGTATTTTCGTTAAACACGAGCGTATTCGTCTTTGCCTCGCCGGCAAGATCGATATTTGTCTTATAGCCGAAATTGTATCTTCTGAAATAATCAAGGTAGGTTTTGGTTCCGATCTGCATACCCATTCGCATCAGGGCCACGTTACAGGACTGCGCAATCGCATTTTCCACGGTCATCTGGCCGTCACCGAAACGGTTGTGGCACTTAATTTTGAAGCCGCCGACTTCCAGATTACCACCGCAAAAATACACTTCATCACCGGTCATCTTGCCCGAATCAAGTCCGCAAGCCACGGTAAAGGGCTTTGCTACGGATCCGGGCTCATAGGTGGACTGAATACAGAAATTACTCCAGCGAAGGGCTCTCGCGTAATCATCCACTTCCGCATCGGTTACCAGCTCCTGATATACCTGAATCATCGGATTTCCGTTTTCGTCATACTGTGTTTGTGTTGCAGGACTCATTACATCACCGACGCCCTGAATCACACCGTTAGCGGCCTGAACGGTTGTCGGATTCGCATTTCCGTCCGTTGTGCCCTGCGTACCCGTACCATTTTCCGTTCCGGTATTCGTTCCGTTCTGAATGGTACCTGCCTGCGCATTGGCATTCTGGATAATTCCGTTCTGGTTAAGGGTATTTTTCTCGGTCTGATTCTGATTGGCCGCCTCGGTCAAATCCGAAATAATTGTCCCGTTGTTCTCCATCTTCTTGAGTTTGTCCTGCGTCAGCTTCTCTTTGATCGCAGCCAGTTCTTCCGGTGTATAATAGGAAGAAGCTTTCCGTTCATCGTTTAAGTCAAAAGTCGGATAGCTTGCCATTGCAAGGATATTTCCGGTATCACATTCCATTACGATAACGCCGGTATTATTGGATCCCAATCCCTCTCTTGCATTGTCACGCAGGGATTCGTTTAAGGCAATCATTTTTTCCTCAACGATTCTCTGAATGTTTGCATCAATCGTGGTAACCAGAGTCTGACCGTCAATCGCCGGAATGGTGGTCTTTTCCATGTTCGAATTTTCATTTAAATAACCGAACATTCTTCCGTCCGTACCGTTTAAGGTATCGTTATAATACTGCTCCAGGCCATAGGAACCTTCGTTACCGTCATTGGTGAATCCGATGACGTCCGCCGCCATTGACCCATTCGGATAACTGCGGATATATTCCTCATCGAAAGCTACTCCGTAAATGTTATTCGCTTCCTTATTCGACTTTGCAGCCGTTACCATTTCATTGAACTGTTCCACATCGTCATAAGACACTCTCTTCGCAACAAGCTTATAAGTATTGTCCGGATTGGCACGCATAAAAGCAACGAGGTCGCTTGCGTTTGCTCCGAAGCAGGTTGCAAGTGCGTCCGCCGTTGCCTGATACAGTCCTTCATTATTATCACGGTTGATATAATAGGTGATATCCTTGGTGCTTAATTTGACATTATAGACTTTTTCGCAGGTCGCCAGAGTGGTTCCCTTACTATCTAAAATAGAGCCGCGCTTGTAAGGAAGTACCACGCTGTCATAGCCGGAAAGCTGGGACAGGACCTTCTTTTCATACTCTGCGCCGCTCTTTTTATTGATGTAAATGATTCGTCCGACAAGGGCAGCAAGGGCGGCCATCACGATAAACACGAAGACCAGTAAATGTTTTCTCATCTGCAGATTGAACAGACCGCTGCTGTTTTTGTCGTTCATATTTCCCTAAATCCTTGTTTCAGATCATTTCTCTAATCTTTTATACTTCTTTTTTGCCTAATCTACCGAATATCCTGATATTGTCTGACATAGTCATCGAGCTCGCCGGTGTAAGTAATAATCTGTCCCTCAGCCGCATAATGCATGCCGAGTTCCTCGGTTGCGATTCTTTTTACTTCTACCGGATCCACGGAATTAACGATACGGTCATAAGTTGCATCATTCTCCGCTTTCATCGTTACATACTGATTCTCAAGCCTGGATGCGTTATGAACGCTTTCCTTCAAATCTTCCTGCGCACGAATCATCATAATTGCCGAAAATGCAACCGCCGCAAATGCCACGCATAAGAACAGTACATAAGGCAAATTCATAAGCTTTGCCTTCTGCTGGTTCTTCTGAACAACCGGATCCACCTGTTCGAGCGGCTGTTCCATGCGAACTCTGTATTCATGATATTTTTCTGCGGTATTACCGTAATTATAACGATTTCTTGCTGTTTGTGCCATACTTTTTTACCTCTTGCTTTCTGTTCCCCTGCTGAATTACGTTTTTCATTCAGTGTTGTTTACAAGCAGCTTTTGCTTAACCCTTTAAGTTTTAACCGTTTTTCCCGACGGGTTCTGTCGGCGGATTGTCGTTTCTTACGAATACTCTTAACTTTGCCGATTTTGCTCTGGGATTCTCCTCCGTCTCTTCTTCGCCCGGAAGAATCGGCTTTCTTGTAAGTGTTTCTCCCATCGGCTTTCTTCCGCAGGTGCAAACCGGGAAGTTTGGCGGGCAGATACAGGGATTTGCCGCGTCTTTGAAGACATTTTTGACCATCCTGTCTTCCAGCGAATGGAAAGTGATGATTGCAAGCCTTCCGTCCGGTTTTAAGAGTGATAACATGTCGCCCAGTGCTTCTCTTAAAACTTCCAGTTCCTTATTGCATTCAATCCGGATTGCCTGGAAGGTCTGCTTGGAGGGATGTCCCTTTCCGGCTCTCATCTTTGCCGGAATGCTCATTTTTATTACTTCGTTTAATTCAAATGTGGTTTCAATCGGCTTTTTGCTTCTCTCCTCCACGATATGCTTCGCAATGTTCTTTGCGAATTTTTCTTCGCCGTAGTCCCGGATTATCCGGAACAGTTCGCTTTCGGAATACTCGTTTACAATGGTGTAAGCACTTAATTCCTGCCTTGTATCCATTCTCATATCGAGCGGTGCGTCAAACCGGTAGGAAAATCCCCTCTCCGCATTGTCGAACTGGTAACTTGAAACCCCGAGGTCTAAAAGAATTCCGTCAACTTTTTCAATTCCGAGATCTTCTAAAACCCTTTTGATATTCCGGTAATTCTCTCTTACCAGTACCGCCCTGCCGTCTTCGATATATTCCTTCAGGCGTTTGCCGGAAGCTTCCAGCGCCTCTCCGTCCTGATCAATTCCAATCAGCTTACCCGTCGTAAGCCTCTTTACGATTTGTTCGGAATGCCCGGCACCTCCTAAGGTTCCGTCCGCATAAATCCCGTCCGGCTTAATGTTAAGGCTCTCTATTACCTCGTTTAAAAGGATGGATTTATGAGCAAATTCCATTTTATTCTCCAGAACCGACGCCGTGCCCTATATAGGAGGAGTCCTGGCAGAGCCCGGCGCCGCATGTTTACAACTTAAATTCCGATTCCGTCCAGGCTTTCCGCAATTGCATCAATATCCAGATTCTCGCCTGCGGTATCGTATGCTTCTTTCGCCCAGAATTCTACGTGATTTCCCATGCCGACCATGACCGCATCCTTAAGAACACCCGCATACTCCCTTAAATAACCGGGAAGAAGGATTCTTCCCTGGGTATCCATGTCCACCTCGGCAGCACCGCCGAGCATGAATCTTGCAAACTTACGGCCGTCACGATTGGTCAGAGGGATGGCGCTTAACTTTTCTTCGATCTTATCCCACTCTTCCGTCGGATAAAAATAGAGGCACTTATCAATTCCCTTGGTAATTACAAATGAATTGCCAAGCCCGCATCTGAATTTCGCGGGAATAATCAGTCTCCCCTTGGGATCGATTGTGTGGTTGTATTCGGACATGAACTTCATTTTGAAACTATAATCCTCCACATTTCGCCATATCTCATCCACTTTTCGCCATCTGTACTCCATTTTATAAGAAAAGTTAAATTAATTCAAGTACTTTACGCACTTTCTTTCGGTTTTTTATGATTTTTTTCATACAAAAACAGCCATGCAATCGCATGGCTGTTTTTCTTTCATACTATCAATTCATTATGGCTTATACTTGTCCATCAAATGTCCAACAAATCTCAAACATTAAATCGGAATAAAATCACGTCCCCGTCTTTTACAACGTATTCTTTACCTTCCAGCCCGACAAGGCCTTTTTCCTTGGCGGCTGCGATGCTTCCCTCCGAAATCAGTACTTCGTAAGGTACTACTTCTGCCTTAATAAAGCCGCGTTCAAAATCGGTATGGATTTTTCCGGCTGCCTGCGGTGCCTTCGTGCCCTTCTTGATGGTCCATGCACGGCACTCATCCTCACCTGCGGTTAAGAAGCTGATAAGCCCCAGCAAATCATAGCTTTCGGTAACAAGCTTATCGAGGCCCGAGGATTTTACTCCCAGATCCTCTAAGTATTCTTTCTTCTCTTCCTCGGATAATTCCGCCAAATCCTGTTCAATCTGTGCGCAGATTACAAGTGCGCCGGAACCTTCCTCTTTCGCAATCTCACGAACCTTCTGCACATACGGATTCGATGCGCCGTCGTCTGCCAAATCATCCTCCGCAACATTTGCCGCATAAATCGTCGGCTTTGCGGTAAGAAGATTATATCCCTTAAATGCTGCTGCCAGATCCTCATCCTCCGGCACTTCAAAGGTGCGGGCCATCTTTCCCTCTTCGAGATGCTCCTTGATAGCCTTTAACATCTCCTCTTCCTTTGCCGCTGCCTTGTCCATTCTGGCTGCCTTTACAACCTTGGCGTTTCTTCTTTCAAGAATTTCAAGGTCGGAAAAAATAAGTTCCAGATTAATCGTCTCGATATCCCTTGCAGGGTCCACGGATCCTTCCACGTGAATGATATTTTCATCCTCAAAGCACCTTACCACATGTACAATCGCATCCACCTCACGGATGTTTGCAAGGAACTGGTTTCCGAGACCCTCGCCTTTACTTGCGCCCTTTACAAGGCCCGCAATATCCACGAATTCAATAACTGCGGGAGTTACCTTCTTTGTGCTGTAAAGCTCTCCCAGTTTAACGATTCTCTCATCCGGCACCGCTACAATTCCTACATTCGGATCAATTGTACAAAACGGATAGTTTGCGGATTCCGCTCCTGCCTTGGTAAGTGAAATGGTTGTAAATGCTAATGTAACTGGAAGTACATATGTAGGTGGATTTATAGGTGCTGCATACTATACTAATAATAATGATTTTAGAGGTGTAGTTACAGGTGGAAGTGTAACTGG
>CADANR010000045.1 GCA_902789265.1 uncultured Lachnospiraceae bacterium
GCGGATTGCGAAGCAATATTTACATTTCCGCGAGGTGTGCATCCTGCGGAGCATTTTGCTTCGTAGGAAATTCCGAGGAATTTCCTATGAAGTAAAAAAATATTTACGCAAGCTCCCAGAAAATCACCGCACTCGCAGCCGCCACATTCAGCGAATCCACACCGTGCATCATCGGAATCCGCACGGTATAATCGCACTCTTCTATCACCGCATCCGGCAAGCCGTCCCCTTCCGTTCCCAGGAAAACCGCCAGCCTCTCACATTTTTTTAAGGCCTCGTGATCCGGTGTAACGGAATCATCTTTGAGTGCCATCGCAGCAGACTGAAATCCGTATTTTTTAAGGATTTCCGGAAGTCCTTCGGAATCCTTAACCGGAGTCGGAACCACGGTCCACGGAATCTGAAATACCGTTCCCATGCTGACTCTGGAGGAACGCCTCGTTAACGGATTTACCGAATGGTCCGTAAGTAACACTCCGTCCATTCCGAGTGCTGCCGCAGAACGGATAATGGCGCCTACATTGGTTGGATTCACAACATCATAAAGAACCGCAATCCGATTCTTTCCCTTTAAAAAATCTTCCAAAGAAGGAAGTTCCTTTCTTCGCATTACCGCCCATAAGCCTCTTACAAGATTATAGCCGGTAAGCCGGTTTACCACTTCATGCGGCGCTACATATACAGGTATCTCCGCAAGTTCATCTTCCCCATATAATTCTGCAATTTTTCGGAAAACAGGACCTGCTTCGAGCTCAACGCGTTTGTCTTCCACAAGCATTGATTCCACCCGGTATCCCGCCTCCAGTGCTCTTAAAACCACATTGGCGGTTTCCGCAATAAATACACCGGTCTTCGGCTCATAGTAATGCAGAAGCTCTGCTTCCGATGCATTCGCATATATGCCAAGTTCCGGTGCATCTAAATTTTCAATTTCAGTTCGATTGATATTCACTTTAGCTTTCGGTTTTCTTTCAGATTATAATCTCTTCTGCTTTTTCGGTTTCGATTAATGTACAATTTCGTTTCTGCTTAATAATCATCCGACGGCGGCGACCAGTTTGCCTGCAAATCCTCCACCACAATGTTTTCATCCACTTTCACTACAACCTGATATTGATCTTCATAAACGATTTCACCCGGCGTATTCGTATAAACTACATAATACGGATGATCATATCTTTCCAAAAGCCATAGAAGCGGTCGAATCATTTTCATCATCATTTCGGAATTCTCGGTCTTGAAATAACAGATGACCTTCTCCTGTCTTCTGCACTGCGGCGGCCAGGGAAGTTCTTCTGCGAACCACGAATCGATTTCATGGAACAGATCCACATCTTCCTGTTCCATCACACCGTTCGTAACCATCTGATTTAACATGCTGAAAACGCCCTTACCGGTTCTGGTATTGGCAGCAAGCTCTTTTCCCTGAATTCTGCAATACTTGTAATTCATGAAATCACCCCCCTTAAAGAATCGGAAAATCCTCTCTGTATTCTTTCACTAAAAACGGGTGCTCTTTCGCATAGGAAAGCAGTTTCTCTTTGAATTCGTCGTTCACGAATTCCTTTATGGTTTCCATATCCAATTGATTAACGGAAGGACAGGTCGGAGTCAGTGCAACAACAATCTCTCCGTCCTCTTTTCTCATCACACGAAGCGGCCAGATTTTACAATCCCACGGCTTTTCATCCTCATTCAGAACACATCCTGTCTTTGAATCAAGATACGGGCAGGGCGCCTCTTCTTCCGGATCCTCCGTTTGGTAAGAATCAAATAATTCGTACCTGAAATAATCCGACAGGAAATCCGCAAAATCACCTTTAACGTCACCGAAAAGTCCGTCGCTTACCGGAATTAAAACCGATGCATCAAGCGAAGAATTCTTTTCTATCGCCTCTTTGTTTTCCTTCGTAAAAATCGGTACTTCCCAAAGAGACTGCCTTCTGAACGCACAGCAGAATCTGCAGGCTGCACAGGATTCTTTTTTCAGTATTGAAGAAAGCATTCAGTTCTCCTTTTCCGTTACCGTATACTTCTTAAGCATTCTGTCCGGATGATATGACCGCTTTGCCCTTCTTAAGCCCTCGACTCCGAGATCTTCTTCACGGTTTATGTACGTATATCCTTTGCAGCAAAGAATTGCAAATTCATTGCAAAGAAGCTGGTAAATTCCAGTAATATCCTTACGTCCCTTTTCAATCACTTCATCCATGCAGTCATCATTCAGACTGACCCCCGCCGCATATCCTGCAACGGAACCCCAGACATATACCACAATTCCTGTAAATTTCAGTTCGTCATAATGCGAAAGGTAGAATGTAATTGCCTTATCCTCGCGGTCAAGCATTTCATCATATCCTTCTGCAAAGCGGTCTTTAATCCACTCCTTCTGAAATAAAATCACGTCCAGAAGATTTTCCTCTGAGATATTCTCTATACGAACATGCCCTTCGTACTGGGAATAAAATGCATTCACTCTGTTTCGTTTTGGTGCCAGTGCCTTCCCCGAAAGGACGGACAATGCTTCCCTGGTATAAATATATTCATCCAAATCCTCGGAGTAATCCGTTTCAAACATGCCCGGAAAAATTGCATTGATTTTATCCGCATATTCCTCTCCGATTCCCATAACGGATGCCCTGCAGGAGTGCTCTTTTGCATCCTCTAAAAGCACGGAAAATGCCTTTTCAAATCCGTCGTTAAAATCTCCCAAAGGGGCAAGATAAGAACGAACGTCCTCCGTATCGAGTTTGCTTCTGTGGATATATAAATTTCCGTCGGATACAGCAAATTCATCCCCGTATTTCATGGATAATCCCGTCATTAAATACATGGAATACTGACAGGAAAATGCACCGTATTTACGCAAATACGGAGTAAGAATTTCGGTATCCTCTAATGTAACTTTTTTAAATTCAAGCATTCAGTAAAACCTTACAATTATAATGAGATTTCAATCTTTATTCTTTGCTCCAGAGATAACAGTACATCTGGCTTCTGGCGGAGAAAACTTCATTTTTTAAAAGTTCTCTGATTTCTGCCTTTGTATACCATGCTGCACTGATTTCCTCAACGGAAGAAGTACTCTTTTCGAATTCTCCGGATGCCTTTCCGACAATTACTACATTCTTCTCATTGGAAAATCCGACCGCAGAGTAACTTCCCGGAATATAATCTTCCACCTCATCAAGATGAAGTCCTGTTTCCTCCCAGAGTTCCCTTCCGGCAGCCACTTCCGGAGTTTCGCCCGGATCAATTAATCCGGCAGGAAAATTGTAAACCCAGAGTCCCGGTGCCATACGAAACTCTTTATTCAAAAGAATGATCCACTCCGTGAAGTGTTTCAAAATCCCTGATGTCCGGATCCCTGCTGACCATTTCGTAGACTTTGGTTTCGCCGTCTTCTGTTTCATAGGTCAGATTATAGCGATTAATATACTTTCCGGAATCCATTTTCTTAATACCGATAAATTTCATTTCATTATCCGACTACGCTTGTAGTATAGTTCACTTATATTCAACTACACTTGTAGTATAGTCTCTCCTTCCGTATTATTACTTAATTTGTATCAGTTTTTAACTATGCACGGTTTCTTTATTTGCATTTTTTGTAATCAGCTTTTGAAACTGATTACATCTTGTCCGGTGCACTGAATCCGAGTATATCCATGCAGCACTCCATCACTTCCTGTACCAGTTTAAGCAACCTTAAATAACCGAGTTTTTTCTCCTCATCTTCTTCGGAAAGAATCTTGGTCTCGTGATAGAATGCATTGAAAGCGTTGGCAAGATCATAAAGATATGCACAGATTTTATGCGGTGCAAGCTCTGCATATGCACTCTCCATCATTGCATTAAAGGTTGCAAGCTGCATACAGAGTTTCTTTTCACTTTCATTTGTATATTTATGTAAACCATCAGCTATGTCAACCAGTGAATCGATATCCGCTGTTTCTTTTTGTTCCGCAAACTTTTTAAGGATTGACTTGATACGAACCACCGTATAAAGAAGATACGGGCCCGTATCACCCTCGAAAGAAGTGAAACGGTCAATATCAAAGATATAATCCTTGGAAGCCTGGTTGGACAAATCTCCGTACTTAATCGCCGCAAGAGCAACCAAAGATGCCGTTTCCTTTGCTTCCTCTTCCGTCATCTCCCTGCCTTCGGAGATTTTTTGAAACATCTGATTGTTGATGTCACGAATCAGATATTCCAGACGCTGTACGCCACCATCCCTTGTTTTAAAGGCATGTCCGTCGCTGCCGTTTACCGTACCGAAACCGATGTGGATTAAATCGGTATCTTCTTCTACCAGCTTTGTTTTTCTTGCACAGCGGAAAACCTGTTCAAAATAAAGTTCCTGACGCTTGTCGGTTAAATAAACCATGCGGTCCGGATGGTAATGTTCCATACGATCCATGATGGTTGCAAGATCCGTCGTATTATAAAGGCTTGCACCGTCGGATTTCAAAATCATGCAGGGCGGCATTTCCTTGGTATCGGTATCTTCTTTTACATCTACCACCAAAGCGCCGTCAGAGTAATATGCATATCCTCCCTGCTTCATATAATCCACCATTCCGGGGATGATATCATGCACATCGGATTCGCCCTTCCAGAGATCGAAGGTCACGTTTAAATTGTCGTAATTACGCTTTAAATCCGTTACCGAAACATTTAAGATATGCTTCCAGAGTGCTCTGTATCCGCGAACGCCGGACTGCAGTTTAAAGGTGCACTCCATCGCTTCTTCCTTGAATTTTTTTCCTTCTTCGGAATCTTCTTTGCTCTTCTTCGAAGCAAAAGGATAAATCTCTTCCAACTCGGCAATTGTAAAAGGTGCTTCTTTCGGATATTCCCCTTCAAAGCTTTCATCGAAATACGGAAGTTCCGGTTTGCGAAGCTTTAATTCCGCAATGATAAGACCCATCTGAAGTCCCCAGTCTCCAAGATGAATATCGCCGATTGCTTCATGTCCCATGAAACGGATGATTCTCTTTACGCTTTCTCCGATAACCGCAGAACGAAGATGTCCTACATGAAGCGGTTTTGCAACATTCGGTCCGCCGTAATCCACGATAACTTTTAATCTCTTTTCCGGCGCATCCAGACCGAACTTCGGAGATACCGCCATTCGGTTTAAATAATCCTTTAAGAAATCACCGTCCAGATTTAAATTTAAGAATCCGGGAGGGCATACCTCCACTTTCTCAAATGCTTTACTCTCTTTTAAGAATTCAGCCACATCATTTGCAATCATAATCGGTGCTTTCTTATACTGCTTCGCACCTGCCAGTGAACCGTTGCACTGATATTCGCAAAGATCCGGTCGGTTTGATACTGCGACACGGCCAAGCTCCTTTCCGTAGCCTGCCTTTTCAAAGGCTGCGCCGACTTCATCGCTAAGTAAATCCAGTAATTTTTCCATGTTGTAAATCCTTTTCTTTCTCCTATATTATTTCTCAATTTATTATAAACAAACAAAATACCTTACAAGTGATTGACAGATTGCTACGGCGGGCTCTATAGAACGGGAGCAACTCATAGTTCTGCATTTTTTCTATAATGTAAATATTGCGATCCTCTACGAGAACGTCGTGGCAATCTGTACAATCACGACATGAACTAAATTGCGTGCTTCTGCGAAACTTTCCACGAGGGCTGTACGTCACGTTTTATTATGTATTTCCGCTTTCTGCCGTTCGCGCTCCGCCTTGGAGAACCCACATCCGCAGTAGTCCTGCCGGTATAACCCGTACTCCCTGGACAACTCAATACTTTTCTTATTTCCGTCCTTTTTCTTGAAATTCGACGGCAGATAATTTGCACCGTATTTCGCGCCTTCCTCCGCACCGATTTCATTGAGAAGTTCTGCATTTTTCAAAGGGCTTAAGGTAAGCGTCGTTGCAAAGTAATCATATTTCCCTTCCGCAGCGAGTCTTGCGGTTTCACCGAGTCGCAGCCGGAAACAGATTGCACACCGCTCGCCGCCTTCCGGACAGTTCTCAAATCCTTTTACGGCATCCAGGAATTCCTTCGCATCATATCTTCCGTCCAAATAAGTAATCGGATATGCGGGAATCCCTTTTTCGTTTAATGCATCAATGAAACGCTTTTCTTCGGAAGCTCTTTTTTCATATTCGTTTCGTTCCGTAATATTCGGATTAAAATAAAGCACTGTCAATTTATATGTTGTACAAAGGTAAGTCAGTACGTAACTGCTGCAGGGAGCACAGCAGGCATGCAGAAGAATCGATTTTCCTTTTTCGGACTCTTCCCTCAGAAGTTCGTCCATTCTCGCCGATACATTTATCATTCTTCTTTCTTTTCTTCTTTCTTTTCTTCAGCCTCTTTTATTTCTTCGGTATCTGCTTTAGCTTCTTCCGTCTCTGTATTCTCTGCTTTAACTTCTTCTTTAATTTCTTCTTTTACTTCTTCTTTAACTATTTCTTTAGTATCTTCTTTTGTTTCTGTTTTAAATTCTTCCTTCGTTTCTCCGATTTTTTCTGCACTCTCATCCGGCGCATCCTTCAGTAAGTAACGATCCATAAATTCATCAAACGGAATCGGCTTACTGTAATAGTATCCCTGTACCATCTTACAGCCGATCTCCTTAAGCATCTTAATCTGCTTTTCGGTTTCAACACCTTCACAGACAACCTTGATTCCGAGTTCCTCCGCCATTCCTACAATATGCTTCATGATAATGACGGTATCCCTGGAGGTTTCCGCTTCCGAAAAGAAATCCTTATCAATTTTTAAAATATCAAACGGAATGTCCTTCAAAAGATTCAGGGAAGAATAACCGCTTCCGAAATCATCCATGCAAAGCGTAAGTCCCATTTCTTTTAACTGATCGATTACCATAATCATCTTCTCACGGTCATTAAAGAATACGGACTCCGTAATCTCAATCTGGATATCCTCAATAGCCGTATCATAACGATTCATGATACGTTCCACATTCTTTAAATATTCCGGGTTTCCGAGAAGGATTCTTGACTGGTTAATACTGATCGGAACCATGTTGTAATTTCCTTTTTGCTTATACTCCCTTATCTTCTCACAGAGTTTTTCAAGCATATAGAAATCAAGTCTCTCAACAAAACCGTTCTGCTCAAAAATCGGGACAAAATCCGAAGGATATACCATGCTGCCGTCCGGCTTAATCCAGCGCACCAGGATTTCCCCGCCTATTATCTGATCCTTCACTATATCCCACTTAGGCTGAAGATAGGCTTTGAATTCGCCGTGATTCAAGGCCGGCTGCATTTCCGATTCAATTGTATCGAGCTTCTTCATATCATGGGCAATGTTTTCGGAATACAGAACCTCCAAAGTCTTCTCATCGCCCTTTAAGGACTTTCTGGCAGCATTCGCATGGTCAATCATGATATCAATATTGCTGTCTTCTTTTCGAACTTTGTAAACACCTCTCTTAAAACGAATCGGATATTTCACTCCGGCTTCTTTCGCCATATCTCCGATGGTTTTTTCGAATTTACGGTTCTTGTCATCCATTTCCGCATCATTCAGAATCAGTGCGATAAACTGGTCTGAATTGATACGTGCACACAGTTCTTTTTTGGAATAGATTTTTTCAAACTGTTCCGAAATATTCCGGAGAATTTCATCCGCACTGAGATGTCCGTATGCCTCGTTTAAGTAACGGAAGTTGGCGATATCGAAACGGGTGATTACATAATGATTCTCCAAATTGCTGTCGATTAATTCCGGTGCTTTAAACTTGAAATAATTCAGATTATATCCGCCGGTAACTTCATCGGTATATGCCAGAATTTCTATGTTGACGATATTCTGGTAATTAATCATCATCTGTAAAAGGATAATCAAAAATAATACCGCAACGATTGCCATGCAGCAGACAAAACAGACTAAAATTACCGGCATCATCTGTTCATCCATGATTCCGTTATCGTAAATTGCAAAGAGGAAAAGATTGGTAGCTCCCCGGACTTTTCCACCCTTAACCAGAATCTGCTTTCCGTCCTTTCCTTTGCAGGTAATGGAATAGGTTTTATTGACGTTTAAATATCTTTGCATCTGTGTGAACTTATTCTGAGAAACAACACTTCCGTCCGTCAGCCAAAGTGCAGCCTCGTAAGCATTGCCCGGATTACCGGAATTTTTCATTTTCTCATTGTATTTATCGGATGCAATATAAACGGTTCCGTCCTCATCCATCAGACAGACTGCCGCAGTTTCATCTACATGTTCAAATTCATCCTCGGAAATCAGGTCTTCCACCGGAAGCGCCGTAATAAAATACCCTTCCGCGTCCCCGTCTTCATTCGTTTTTCGATAGACACCGATGACCATGTAATGAATATTATTCGGGTCATTTGTATTTACGGCCTGGCAGTAAGAATAATAATCGTTTACAAATAAAGTACTGCGAAGCTTGAGAATTTTATTGAAATTATACTCGCTCGGATTAATGCTCTTATGACCGTCATATAGAATTCCGTCTTTGGTCAGATAAAAGAAACTGTAAAGAGCAGATGTTTTATCGATTTCTTCCAGCACTTCTATCAGTTCTTTCTCGGATTCTATCTCAAAAACAATATCTTTTACAGTGTCCGCTTTATTGTGCATCCGGTCCATCAGTTCATCCAGACCGATTGCCACATCCTGAAGATGCTCTTCCATGGAATCATTAATCATTTTTTCTACGGAATTACGTACCACAAGAACATTTACCGCTGTAATGGATACTACCAGAATAACGGCAATGATAATCACGGAAATCGGAATATTTAATTGTTTTACGGCGCCGAACTTCTGTCTCATCTGTAACCCCTGTAAAATCTATACATAGTTAAAATTATTATATCATAAATACTTTATGTTTACCATAAAAACAGCTTGCAGGAAATATATTCCTGCAAGCTGTGTATTCTTTCCTGTTGTTTATGAAATTATTCCGTCGGAACTGTCTCCGGAGCCGGCTGTCCGTCAACCAGCTGTCCGTCAGCCGGTTGTCCGTCAGCCGGAAGTCCCGCTGCCGCAGCTGCCGCCGCAGCCGCTGCTGCCTCTTCCGCTGCTTTCTTTGCGGCATATTCTTCTCTTCTTTGCTGGTCCTCGGCATTTAAGTTCTGAAGTTGTACGCCAACCTTTGCCTCACGCATCATTTCTTCGTTTGCCTGTTCATCCGTAAGCATACCGGAATCCTTCCAAAGATGATAATAGAAATTCAACTTGATAATGTTTAAGCTTGCGGTATACTCGGAATCTACCAGCGCGGACATGTTGTCCACATAGATTTTCAGATTTTTCCAGTCATATGCGTCCGGATCGATCTTCCATTCCACATCACCGGTCTTGGCATCATATCGTACCTTGTCGGTAATGAAGCTTCTGTCATAAAGAACCGCTTTATGGATTCCGTCAGAGAAAATATCGGTTCCCATCAGGAGTCTGGAATCGAATTTGATTCCCATTAAGTTAAGGACTGTCGGAATGATATCCACGTTACAGCAGTATACATCCGAAACAATCGGCTCTTCCAGACCTGTTGTATACATGATGCAGCTGGATTTATATACATCCTTTTCCTCAATCTTTTCACCGGCAAGAGAAGCTCTTCCGTTTTCGGTTAAGTAGTAAGGATAATGATCACCGGCAATAACGATGAGCGTTTTATCCATTTTTCCGGCTTTTTCAAGCTCATCGGTTAAGTATTCCATACCATACTCAAGCTCTAAGTTTCCGGCAAAATATCCGAGTGCTTCATCGCTGTAATCTCCGGCCCTGTCACCGAGTCTTTTCTTTACTTCCTCAATGTTCTTACGATACATATAGTTGCTTGCATTGTAAGGACCGTGTCCGGAGAAGGTCATATAGTAGGTGAAGAATCTGTCTTCTTCAATATATTTTCCAACCGACTGTTCCATAAGCTCTAAGTCGGATGCGGGCCATGCGGATGTAAATTTCATTCCGCTTCCCATGAAGGATACATTCTCATATCCCAGGTTCGGATAAGACAGCACACGTCTGTAGTAAAATCCGTAATAGTTATGGAATGCATAGGACGGAACGTCAACGCTTTCAAAGAAATCACCGAGTCCGTTCGGCATGTATTTTTCCGCAGACATCGGGAAGCTTCCGACTCCCATACCCTGATCGGCCTGTCTGGAAACATCGGGCCAGAGGCTTGTGCTGAATGCGTATTCGCCGTTTGTGGTCGTGTTTCTGAAGCTGTTGTAGTAGTTATTTAAAATAATTCCGTTGTTTGCCATCTTGTAAAGCGTCGGCGTAACATCTTTATCTACCGCATAATTCCAATAGCTTTCCGCACAGATGTAAATCAGGTTATAACCATCCAAAAGACCGGTATATGCATTCGTTGTGGTCGGCTGACGCTGTCCGAAATAAGTATACATGTCTTTCAGTTCTTCATTATCGGTAGCCTCTGCAAGTGCCTTGAAATCAAGATCCTCGTAAACATACGGAATCTTCTCTATTTCTTCGGCTTCTTCCGATGCAATTTCGGAATCATCCTCCGAAGTCTTCTTTACAGACTCTTCTTTCTTTTCCAGTACTTTTTCGGAAATGGGTTCCGGCTCTAAGGTAATACTGTTTACATCCACCATGGTCAGTGTGGAATCCTTATGTGCACCGATTCCGAAATAATAACTACCCGCTTCCACCAGTGTAGTTGTCATCGCACCGACTCTTGATGCGGTTGTATCGGTATCGGAAAGGTTGGAATGGAATGCATAATAAGCGCTGGCTCTTTCACTTCCGCCTACGATAATGCCGTATGCACCGCCGAACCATAAAGCAATTCCGAGTGCAAGTGCAATTCCGTGAAGGAGAATCGGGTACGGCTCACATTTAATCTTCTTTAAAAGACAGAGAACCAAAACCGCAATAACCGGAACCATCAGTAAAAGGATTAAACCGATGGATTTCACGATTGTCTCCTGCATTGCCCAGCCGAAGTTTCCGACTGCATCGCCTCCCATGCCCAGTAAATATACGGACAGTAAGGAACCGAATATTCTGTAATAAACCATCTGAATGCCGTAGAATACCGCAACCAAAAGCATTGTTGCGGGGAATAAGAATCTGCTTACCTTTCTCGGTACGAATCCGTTAATTGCCGCAAGCACCATTGCTTCCGCCGGCACAAAGAATAAAAAGAACAGGTTGGAACCCTTGATTCCGCCGCCTATTAAAAACCTTAAGACTAATTCCCATATAATAATAGCTGCCGCAAAAATACCAAAATATATTAAAAGCTGTAAAGTACCTGCTTTCATGCGGGCACCGAATGTCTCTTTATCGTTTTTTCTTTGTTCTTCTCTCTTTTTCTTGTCCAGTTCTTCCAGACTTTCAATTACAATGTCACTCATTACTTTCTCCGTCTACAATGAATTCTCTTTCATCTGTCCTTTTTGTCTACCTGTCATTATACAAAAAAGTGCTTTTTTCTTTCAAGAAAAGAATTGTCTAAATTTTATCAAAGATAAGTGTTTCTTTTGTGAATTATGTAGAAAACTCTTCCTCTTTATGATACAATGCACATACTGGTGTAAAAACCGGTGATTTTAATTATTTAAGGATATTTTAAGTAAAAGGAGAAATTTATGTCCGAACAATCCAATTTCCCTTACGCTTCTCAGATCGAAGAGGTAAAAAATACCATCCGACTCGCAATTCACGGCAAGGATGAGATCATCGATATGGTGCTTTGTGCTGCTTTTGCCGGCGGACATATTCTGCTTGAGGATATTCCGGGTGTAGGAAAAACAACACTGGTTACCGCTTTGGCAAAGGTTATGGACTTAAGCTACAAACGTGTTCAGTTTACGCCCGATGTTCTCCCCAGTGATATCTCCGGTTTTACCATGTATGACAAGAATACCGGCGAATTCTCGTTCCGAGAAGGTGCCGTTTATACCAATTTGTTCCTGGCTGATGAGATTAACCGTACTTCCCCGAAGACGCAGTCCGCTCTTCTGGAGGTAATGGAGGAAGGCCGCGCAACCGTAGACGGTGTTACCCGCGACCTGCCGAAGCCGTTCCTCGTTATTGCAACCCAGAACCCGATCGGTGCCAGCGGAACCCAGAAGCTTCCGGAATCCCAGTTAGACCGCTTTATGGTGCGTCTTTCCATGGGTTATCCCAATCACGAAAGCGCTCTGGATATCTTAAAAGGCGATTCCCACGAGATTATCCGTGAAATGCCGGCAATCATCCATCAGGACGAAATCCTGGAAATCCAGAAGATCGTTGCCGATATCCATGTTTCCGAAAGTTTATACGATTATGCGGTTTCCTTAACGGAAGCAACCAGAAATCCGGATGTATTTACACTCGGTTTAAGCCCCAGAGGAAGCATCGCCCTCTTAAAAATGGCGAAATCGCATGCATTCCTTTCCGGCCGTGATTTTGTTACTCCGGAGGACTTCAGGGAAGTATTCCTTGCAATTGCAAATCACAGAGTCCTTCTTTCCACCAAAGCCAAGGCAACCGGATCCACCGTTAACACTGCACTTTTAAATGCATTCGGCTCCTGCCCGATTCCCAGAGTACATGAAAAGTTATAAGAAACATACCCTTTCCATGATTCTATATGCGCTTGGTTTCGTTACCATGCTTGCGCTGCTCCTCATTATGGAGCAGCCGTTTTTACTTGCATTTTTAATCGTCTATGTACTGATTCCGGTACTTCTTCTTCCGCTTTACTTTTGTACGGTTACGAAAACATCCTTTCGTACTTACTGCCCTGCTTCGTATGTGGAAAAAGAACATGATATCCCGCTCTATTTTGAATTAATCAATCCGACAATCAGTCCGTTCTTTCTTTGCGAAATTGATTTCAACGTAAAGAACCTTTACTACGAAAACGAGTTTAATCACCATCTTGCCATTCATGTACTTCCGAAGAATACCGAAAAAATCACGGTTCCCATTGAGAATTCTTATATCGGCATGGTGAAATGTGAGATTACAAAGGTTGCCATTACAGACCTTCTCCACTTTTTTACCTATTCCCTTCCGGGAAAGTATGTTGTGGAGGTACCCGTTTTCCCCATTGAATCCGAGCAGGAAGACCTTCCCGCAACTCCTTCTTCGGACGGTCTGGATGAATATACAGAGTCCGATTCAAAGGGAAATATTTCTTCGGATATCAAGGAAATCAGACAGTACCAGCCCGGTGACAGACTTCAGCGAATCCACTGGAAACTCTCTGCAAAGCTTGATGATTTATTTGTAAAAGAAATGGCACATACCTCAATTCTTTCCCTGGTGCTTCTGCCGGAACTGAACAGGGAAAATATCGAGCAGACGGTATCCACGCTCCTCGGTTGCATCAAAACCCTGCAAAACAGAGAGGAACGTTTTGAAATCTGCCTGTTTAACTCAGCAAGTGTTGACTTCACCTTCCTTCCCATGGTGGATGAATCCGCTAAAACAGAAGCTTTGATCAGACTTTACTATCTTCCTTTGTATGAAGAGAAAACCGCTGCTTTGGATGCGTTCTACCATTCCTCCGTAAAAAAAGCAACGGTAATTTCCATCTGCGGGGAGGAAATTACGGTTTATCCGTCGGAGCTGTAATTTTATAATTCAGGAAAAAATATGCTGCAGAAAATCGAACAATATTTCAGGAACAAAGAAATCTCGAAAACCGGTGTATACCTGGGTGAAATCCATGAAAATTCCCCACGTATGCGGGCTTTTATATGCTTTCTTCGCGGCTTTATCATTTTCCTTGGCACTTACGGCACATTAGTCGGATTGTTAAAGGCATTTGATCTTCCCTTTAACACGCTGATTCTGGCACTCGCATTCCTTTTCATTTCGATGTATGTGGCATTCCTTTATTTCCACAAAATCTTTTTCTATACGGGGTATTTTTTGCTGCTCGGCGGATTTACGTATGAACTGGTCCATATGTACCTGTATGCAAACTCCGGTTATCAGGCAATTGTCAACGAAATCTATCTGGCATATTCGGATTACTACAAACTTCTCTCCATCCGTGAAGCGCAGGAGTTCATTTCCCAAAGAGAAATTACCATTACTGTTGCAATGCTCTTTATCGGAACCTTCCTTGCCATGATGTTAAACGTCACCATCTCCGGCTACATGAATCTGGTGGAAACAATGCTTGTATCCTTCCCGATTCTTGAGGTTGCCTTCTTAATTGAGAAAAAACCGCCCCTTTACTGTCTTATCATGGTTCTTACCATGTACATTTTTGTCGGAATCCTACAGGCATCCCGCCATCAGAGGATGCTTGTAAAAGACAAGCACACGCATGAATATGCACGTTACACAAGAAAGAAAAACAAATATTATTTCTACCAGGCCAATGCCAGGGGAAACCTTCTGGCTCTCATTTTTTCCCTGGTAATTTCCGTTGCCATCGGAATCTTTTCTTTCCCGAATTATCAGAGTAATACTACGATTGTAAGACATAATCCAATCCGTAAGCAAATTGATGAATATGTCAAAATCTATGTGCAGTCCGGCTGGACAGGCTGGATGAACCGTTATGATAACACGGGCGGTATGAATACCGGTCGTCTCGGCGGTGTCGGATCCGTGCGTCCCGATTTCGAAACGGACCTTTCCGTAACCTTTGCACCCTACACCTACGATACAGTCTATTTAAAGGGCTTTACGGGAAGCTTTTATTCCCAGAACCAGTGGTTTGCCCATACCTATATGGGAAATATTGCTTCTCTCCGGGATGTTGTTGATGAAGCCTATGAAAATCAGGATTCCGACATGCCCCGCAACATTAAGACAATGCTCGAGGATGATGAAATCAAAAGACTGGAAGTCAAAGATTTCGCTTCTCCCAGAGCAACGGCTCGAATGAATATCGTAAACTTAGATGCGGATCCCAGTTTTTCCTATCTGCCCTACCACACGGATTATACGAAATATTCCCCGTTTTTAAAAAGCAAAACGGATTCTCTGGAGCTGGAAAACGGGGTTGACATAACATATTCTCCGTATATGGATTATTACTATGATATTCCCGAAAACTACGAAGGAATCGAATCGCCCGAATATGAATATTATGTAGATCAATCCTGCGTTACCGTTCCGGATACTCTGGTTCCTGTTCTGCAAAGCTATATCATCGATCACAACTATTTCGGTGCCAATGTAAACGGCTTTACGGAAGAAGAAAATTTAAGCCTTTACGAAGACGTGAATGATTACCGTATTTCCATGGCCCGTGCCATCTATGCGCATTATATGTCGGAATTTAAGTACACCATGTCCCCGGGTGCTACCCCGATTTCAAAGGACTATGTGGATTATTTCTTAAATACCCAGAAACGCGGTTTCTGCGCACACTTTGCTTCTTCCGGAGCAATGCTGCTTCGTGCGATGGACGTTCCCGCAAGATATGTGGAAGGGTATTGTATCCCTTCGTCACTGTTAATTGAAAACGGTCGTGCCGTCACGGAAAACTTTTCCGAATGGTACGAAGGGGATTCCCTGATTACCGAGCAGGTTGTTGTAAACGTTCCGGTAAACGATTCCTATGCACATGCCTGGATTGAAATCTATATGGAAGGCTACGGCTGGGTTCCTTTTGAAATGACCATCCCTTCCGATGAAGAAGAACAAACGGGCGGTGGCTTTGGCGACCTTTTCGCCGGGTTGTTCAATATCCGTATGGATATCGCGGAACTTCCCAGTTCCGACAATACCAATACCGCATCGGAACTGAACAGTCGCCTTTCCAATCTCTTCAGTATCAATGTGGATTATCAGAAGTTTATTGTTCCGATCTTAATAGCTTCTGCGATTATTTTCATCGGTTTACTTGCCTTCGTAAGTATCCGCAGAATCAGGGAAGAACGACGTTTGAAAGCACTCTATGAACAGAATGCCTTTCCGGAGTTGGTTTACATAAAGTATTCTGCATTCACGGACTATCTTCTCTCAAGACCGGAGATTCGCACCAATGAAGACAATCCGCTCCCGAGTGATGTCCTGGAGCAGTTGAAACGCCTTCTTAAGAACCGCACGCCGGAAATCACCGATGAAAGTCTCAAGAAGCTTTTTGCATACATCGAGCGCACGCTCTACTCCAAGGTGCCCGGCACCCGCGAAGAGTATGATGCATTCCTTGAACAAATAACATTAATTAAGAAGACGCTAAAGGGACTGAAATAACCGAACTGCATTATCAAACGGCTCGCATCGTGATTGCACGGATTGCCACGGCGGTCTCGTAGAGGGTCGCAACATTTACTGTTTCTAAATATTAAATGGTTTTGTCTTGCTCCCGTTCTATAGAGCCCGTCGTGTCAACCTACCAATCACTCGCAGCGAGCAAGTGTCAGGTAGATCCTCGGGGGAAGGCTCTATAGAACACGAGCAAATCAAAGAATTATGCCTAACAATAAAATATAAATTGCGAGCTTCTACGAGACTTCCCACGAGGACGTGCTGACACTAAGTACAATATTTAATCGAATTTTACTTGAATAAAAGAAGCGGACTGCATAAGCAGTCCGCTTTTCATATACTCTGATTATTAAGTTTACTTGAAATACTGTACGCCGGCTTCGAAAATCTTCAGATCCTGCTCTCCGTAGATATTGATTGCAACTCCGTCTCCGCGGCGTTCCGCATGCGCCATCTTTCCTAATACTCTTCCGTCCGGAGATGTAATACCTTCGATGGCAGCATAGGAACCATTGATATTCCACTCTTCATCCATGGAAATATTTCCGTTGATGTCCGCA
>CADANR010000046.1:0-366 GCA_902789265.1 uncultured Lachnospiraceae bacterium
AACGCTTAGTCTGCCTGCCACGATTACCATTACGAAGCAGCCTGAGGATGCATCAGCAGCGCTTGGTCAGTATGCAACGGTAACAGTAGAGGCTGAGGGAGAGAACCTTAGCTATCAGTGGTATTACAAGACTGCCAATGGCACTGCATTCAAGGCGAGTTCGGCAAAGACGAATACATACAGCGTAAAAATGGGAGCAACTCAGGTTGGCATGCAGTTGTATTGCAAGATCAGCAATGGCACCGACAGCGTAGATTCCAACATTGTAACGCTTAGTCTGCCTGCCACGATTACCATTACGAAGCAGCCTGAGGATGCATCAGCAGCGCTTGGTCAGTATGCAACGGTAACAGTAGAGGCTGAGGG
>CADANR010000046.1:378-13811 GCA_902789265.1 uncultured Lachnospiraceae bacterium
AACGCTTAGTCTGCCTGCCACGATTACCATTACGAAGCAGCCTGAGGATGCATCAGCAGCGCTTGGTCAGTATGCAACGGTAACAGTAGAGGCTGAGGGCGACAACCTTAGCTATCAATGGTATTACAAGACTGTCAATGACACAGAATTCAAAGCAGGAGCGCAAAGAACAAATACGTATCGAGTAAAGATGAGCACGATTCAGGTAGACATGCAGGTGTTTTGTAGGATCAGCAACGGCACCGACAGCATAGATTCCGAGATTGCGACGCTCAGTCTTTCGGCTATCATCTCTGGTGACTTCGTGTTCAAGAAGATCGACGGCACCAATAACCTTACGCTTATCGAGTACACGGGCAATGCTTCGAGCGTCACGGTTCCCGGCAGCGTTGACGGCATGACCGTTACTGAGATCGGTGTGTCTCCGCTCGGCAGTGGCGAAAAGGGCATTTTTGAAGAGAAGAACAAAGCCCTTATTTCCGTCCTGAATAAATATCTCAATCTATTGAAAAAAAATCAGGTTTTTGACCGGATTTCATGCATCCGTTATGCCATTGAAAACTGCAGGGTCATCGATGCGGAATTCATATGTCTGGAAGAATATCCTGCATCTCCTCTTGAGATGGAGCTTATGAAGAAAGCATCCGGTGGGAATGTTAAGACCATCGGCATCCGTGAACTTTTCGAAAAAGAATCCGGAAAAATACATATCAGTCAAATTCGCAAGTGCTACGGTGCGGCTAACGAAGTGGAGACGATTCTTACGGAAATCTACGCGCGGAGCAGCGAAAACGCGCCCTACTTAGACCGCTGCACTGTCGTTATCACTGACCCCGGCACCTATTCGCAGCTTTTCTTTGATTATGCGCTTATATACGATATCCCGGTTACTTTCGGCTGTGGTATTCCGATTGTGAATGCGAATCCCGCCAAGCTTTTAGTGGATTACTATTATTGGATGACGGGTGGTTTTTTCGGCGAAGAAGCATTGAACCGGATGCTGAATTCCGGCGTTTTCAACCGGAAAGCGTTTTATAGAGAAATCTCTGAAACCGGTGACGAAACAAAGAAAAACCGCTTTTTTAAAATGCTCGGAAAAATCCGCTTTACCACGGACATAAATCAGAACAAAGAACGAATTGAAGCCTTAAAAAACCATATCCAAAGCCAGCTTGAAACACTTCCGGAACTCAGTGATGAGTACAAGGAAATGAAGGAAAAAGAGGAATGCATTCTGCTTCTTGAAAGAGCCGCGATTGAGTTTGCACTTCCGGTAGAGGAGTTCATCGTGAAATATGCATTCGTTCGTTCCTTTGGCAAATCCGGTACTGCGGAACTGTTACGAAGCCTTGATAAATCCGCGCTCGAAGTCATCTACAACGAACTGAAAGCCATTCAAAGTTCCGGTATCGAGCAAAGCACGGACGATATCATCAAAAGTGTTTTAAGTCACGCAGTTTGCATCCAGAGTACAACGGAGGGCGCGCTCCACGTGACCAACGTTTCAAAGTCATTCGCAGCCATCCGGAAAAATCTGTACATAGCAGGCCTCTCGGCCCTGAAATTCCCCGGCTCGCCAAAGGAAAATTATCTGCTTCTCGATAAGGATTTGGAATTATTCGGGGAAGGACATGAACGCTACACTTCGGAAGGACGGATTCTTGATAAGAAAAATCACCTAACGCGTCTTGTCGAGCTTGCAGGTACACTTGATTGCAAAATTTTTCTTTCCTATGCAGGTCTTAATGTGGCAGAACTGAAACGGGAAAACGCTTCATCCATGGTTTACGAGCTGTTCCGAAAGGAATACGGAAATTCCGCATCAAGTGAGGAACTTGAAAAAAAAATCTATGTCACGGAATACTTTGAGCCGCGGATTAACGAAAGCAGGGAAATCGGAATCGCCTACAACGAAGGAAAATCGGTTGTCAATTCCTATATCCCTGCGAGTCCCTGCGATGTTCCGATGCCCGTTGGGGATTCCTATTCGCCGACCGCATTGAACGATTATTTCAAGTGTGCACGCTTATTTATGCTGAAAGATATTTTACGGATTCCCGAGGAACACCGGGTGGATCCGTTTGAGGTAATGCCTGCAAACGATTGCGGAATCCTGGCCCATTCTCTGATGGAAAAACTTGCTAATTCCAACATGTCCGAGGCAGATTTTGTTGCATTATCTTCCGAAGCATTTGACGATTACATCAAGACACATCCGCCCCTTGTCGGTGCCGATGCAAGTTCTGAAAAAAATGAATTCATGGGCATGATGCGGACGGCATATCGCATGAATCCGGAGAGGGAAGTGATTTTTGCGGAAGAAAAAATCACATGCCTTCATGAATCGGGTATTACGATTACGGGTCGTCCGGACCGCGTGGAAATGAAAGAGGACGGGACAGGAGTTATCGTGGATTTCAAGACAGGGCGGAACAGAGAACATATAAAGGAAGATGCAAAGAGCTGCCTGCAGGGTCTCGTTTACGCATACCTGATGGAACATAAGGAAAATCCGGTACCGATTTCCGGAATTGAATTCCGCTATATCAGGCTTGGGGAGATGATTCCATGCAGTTATGATGCTGCAAAGAAGCAGGAACTTTATGATATTCTCTCCGAATTTAAAAGTGGGATGAGTGTTGGAAACTTTGTATGTTCCAACCCGGATATCGAAGACAGTCCCTGTGAGAACTGCGACTATAGAGGAGTATGCGGGCTTTTCGGATAGGGATCGAGAGAGCACATATTTATTTTTTAAACTACAGGTGTAGTACAAATAGAACAAATAAAGTTTAATATAGAATTTAGTAATAGTGCGAATCCTGATTTGGATTACAGACGTAGTACAAAAGAATTTGAGACAGACTATTGAACAATTTAGTAATAGTCGAATTATAATAAAACTATAGATGTAGTACAAATTAGTTATTAGAAAATAAACTACAAATGTAGTGCAATATTTAAGTAGATACTGCGATATCGGAGGTCGCATTTATGAATAATTTTGAAATTGACAGTTTATCAAGGAAAAAAATCGTCAGTCAGATTAATACCAACTTTTTTGTGGAAGCCGGTGCGGGAAGCGGAAAAACAACGATGCTTGTAAACCGTATGGTTGCGATGGTCGAGGAAGGAATCGATATCGGTAAAATTTCCGCCATCACGTTTACCAAGGCTGCGGCTGGGGAATTTTACGATCGTTTTCAGAAAAAACTGATTGAAAGAAGTAATCCGGCATTAGTGGGATATGTGCCGGAAGAAAGCCGGCCGGGAGATTTAAAACCATTGACGGAAGAAGGGCGAGAGCGATGTGAGAAAGCACTTCAGAATATTGATTTATGCTTCATGGGAACGATTGATTCCTTCTGCAACATGATCCTTTCGGAGCATCCTTTTGATGCGCAGATTCCTTCGGATTCCACCATTATTTCGGATGATGAACTGAAGGTGATTTTAAGCAGAATTTTTGTCTTGATTTCGGAGGAAAAGCTTGGACTTGATGCAGAAAAACAACAGAAGCTGAAAAAGAAATACGATAATTTCTGCAAACTTCACAGGGATCCCAAGGAGGTATTTCTTGCTGCAATGCCGGTGTTACTGGGACACAGGAATGCCGAGATTCATTACGCAAAAGATGTTGCCATGGTGGATTTTGATACGCGTTTTGCGGCAGAGAAAAATTTTCTTGCAAAACTTGCCGCTGCATATTTGAAAAACAATAACGTCATCAAAGCCAAATACGGAAATGAAGGAAAATACGGGTACCGGAAATTTTCCAGAACATTTTACAGCTTATTCAGAAGCTGGAATGAGAATTTTCCGCTTGTTTATGATGCGATTGACGGACTTCTGAATACACAGATTCAGGTTACGCCCGCGCGCATCGGTGAAGGCGCAGAGCAATTTTTAAATGCTTATTCATATCGTGGAATTACATATTATCTGCTGAATTTGAACAGGTCCGGAGGAATGTGTGAGAAACTGGATGATATCCGTTACAATATCTCCATGGATTTCCTGATGGACTGCATTCCGCTTGTCGAGGCATACAAGAAAGAAAAGGGACTGCTTACGTATTTTGACTATCTTTATTATCTTCGGAACATGTTGAAAAAAGACGCAGAAGAAGGCGGGGAACTGATTGCCTACATTAAAAATCGCCACAGCTACTTTCTCATTGACGAATTCCAGGACACGGATCCGATGCAGGCAGAAATTTTCTTTTATTTAAGTGCCGAAAAGCCGGTCGCAGACTGGAGAAAATGCGTGCCGTCTCCGGGATCGATTTTTATCGTCGGAGATCCCAAACAGTCTATTTACCGTTTCCGGAGTGCGGATGTGACTTCGTTTCTGAATGTGAAAAAACTGTTTACCGATGAGGTTGGGGAAGTGCTGGCGCTTCCTTGCAATTTCCGTTCCACAAAGACTTTAATTGAATATTATAATGGGGTTTTCAGTGATCTTCTCTCGGAAGAAACCGTGAACCAGAGCAAGTTTGAGGAGATTCCGGTTCCGGTCGAAAAGAATATGGGATTAACCGGAATATATAAATACGATACGGTCAGCGGAAAGTATGCGTCAGATTATCCGACGGAGCGGGATGATTTAAGAATCGGGCAGATTATTATGACGCTCGTAGGTAATCCGGAGTATAAAATCGTGACGCCGGACATGAAGGAACCCCACGAGATCCGCTTTAAGGATATCATGCTGATTACGTACAGCAAACGATATCTTACGGAGCTGATGCCGTACTTAAATTCAATCGGAATTCCGACCAAAGTTGAGGGAAAAGTTTTGTTTGAGGAGAACGAAGCGCTGATTGAAATTTGTAAAATCTATCGGTACGCATCGGACCTTCTGAACCGGAAAGCTTTGTACGGAGCTCTTACCGGGAAAATTATCAATTTATCGTTTGAAGATTTACTGAAATACCGAAAAAAGGGCGGGACACTTTCCTTCTTTATTCCGGAGGAATTAAAAGCTTCCGAGGATGAGGAAATAAAGAAAGTTGTTGATAAAATCGGGGAACTGAATGTCCTTCAGAAGAAGGCACTGACACTGTCACCGGCGGCATTGTTCTCTGAAATTATGGAGCAGTTTCGCGTGTATGAAGCCGTGAATTGTGATCACCTGGAAGTTCTGTATTATACACTGGAACTTTTGAAAAATGCCGAAAAATCAGGCGTTGTAGTATCTCATAAAGATGCACTTAACTATTTGGAAATGCTTCTTTCGGGAACGAGTGAGGAGGAAAGATGCCTTAGTGTAAAAGATGATCTGGACTGTGTGCATATGGCGAATCTACATAAATTAAAGGGTCTGGAGGCACCGGTGGTAATTCTGTCATATTCCGGATTGTATTCCAAAACGGCGGATCTGCGTATTGAGCATGGCACGGAGAAAACGGAGGGCTGGATTTTTAACATCAGTTCCGAAATGAATGAGGCATTTATTAAAACCACATATTTCAATACTACTTTGTTTGCACAGGCCGAGCAACTGGAGGCGGAAGCACTGGCGGCGGAGGATGACCGACTGATTTATGTTGCGGCAACGCGTGCGCGGAATGTCCTGATTATTAATAACAACCGGTTTTATATGAAAGGCGATCCGGTTTACAATTCCAGATGGAAGCCGGTGATTCAGACTTCGACGCCGGATTTCTTCACATGCGGTGAATTTGGAATTCGAAATTCGTTTACAGGTGGTACGGGAAATAACGGGTATGAGGATGCAACGGCGCTTTATGATAAAGCGAAGGAAGCATGTGTGCTTGGGTGTCGTGATGCGGAAGAAGAGACCTACGTAACCGTGAATCCGAGCCGGATTACGCTGTCGTCCAAGATGGATGATGAGCAGGTGACAATTGGACTGGACACAGGTGTGGTGAGAGGCTCTGCTGCTTCAAAAGTAGGTTCAGGGAGTGAGATTGCGGGAAATGAAAACGAGGCTGCTTCAGAGACAGATGGCAGAAATGCCGGTAATGAGTACGCAGGAGTGCCGGGAGCAGATGCCCGGAATGAGAATTTAGAGGCAGCCGCTGAAAACGGAAATGCCGGTGAGAAAGTTATAAAGAAGACTGAAAAGGATATGCGATACGCCGCCCTCACGGGAACCGTGGTGCACAGGTACATGGAAAAACTTGTGGAGTCACGCGATTTAATTGTGACAGAGGAGACAATCGAAGAAATTTTACGTGAATTTTCCACACCGGTTAATGCGGAATATGAAGAAAAGATGCGAGAGATTCTTACGAAGGTTGCAGAAACGATTCATACCGGCGGATATGTGCAGACAGACGGAACGGATTCGGATATTCTTGGCATTTTGATGTCTGCGGATGAAGTATACTGCGAGGCACCATTTGGCTATATGGTGGCCGAAGACGGAAAGGATCTGGTTACCAACGGCATCATGGATGTGGTTTACCGTGATGCGTCGGGTTGGCATATCGTGGATTATAAGACGAACTTGGAAGACGAGGGCCTTGAGAAGAAATATAAGGGCCAGCTGGATGCGTATGTTCATGCGTTTCAGGAGATTACCGGGCAGACGGCGGATGCGCGGATTTATCACATTGAGGTGTAGTGGGGATGTCACCAGAGGGACAGTCCCTGTGGTGACATTCACGTTTGAGACCACGGGGACAGTCCCTGTGGCGACATTCACGTTTGGGACCATGGGGACAGTCCCTGTGGCGACAATAGGAGAAAATCATGAAAAAGAAAAAATGGTTACCATTTGCAATAATAGGCGGAGTCCTTTTTAGCGGCCTGCTGATTGCGGTAATTATAATACTTTGGAGTTCCGTATTTCATTTTGCAGGAATAGTAGTGAATTCACAGAAAGAAGTGGGTAATTCGGGGCAGGAAGTGCTGCAGAGTCAGCTTGCAACAGGTCAGGAAAATACATCCGAGCCACTATCAGGGGAGGGTGATTCTCCGGAATCCGGCAATAAGAATGGTCGGACTAATATTTATCTTGGTTACATTATAGGTAATACCTATGTAAATGATTTTATCGGACATTCTTATACATTGCCGTTGGATTGGCACTTTGCGACAGCGGAGGAGAGAAAGGCGCGGGATGTTGTTTCTCTTGATAATTTAACCAAAGAGGAACTGATGGAGATAGACGAAAAAGTAAAAAGTACGCAACCGACAAAAATTATGTATGCATCGAATGCTGACGGAAGCGCGGTGACGGTAATCAGTCTAGCGGGATTCAATAATCTTGCGCAGGGAGTAATGCAGAATTTTGACGACAAGGTAGTTGCCGATAATCTTGTCAACCAGCATATCGAACAATATAAGGAATATTATAAGGATAAAGAAAACGGAGAGCTGCTTTCCATTGAAAAAATCACGATTACCGTCGCAGGTGAAGAAAAAAGTGCACTCAAGATGGATCTGATTCTTGATGGGGTGGAACAGTATAACCTGATCTGGTTTTACTATAAGGATGGACATATGTATACGGTAACGAATGTAAGCGGTGGAGTGGATATTGTGGATAGTTTTCTGCCTTGTTTTTCATGATGTCACCACAGGGACAGTCCCCGTGGTGACATGAAAGGATATGATATATGGAAAAATCAAACATTATCTTGATAGGCATGCCGACATCCGGAAAAAGTACGGTAGGTGTAATTGCAGCCAAAATCCTCGGTCTCAATTTTATTGATACGGATCTTGTAATCCAGCAACGCGAAGGAAAACTTCTTTGTGGAATTATAGAAAATTCAGGCATTGAGGGATTCTTAAAATGTGAAGAGGCGGCAATTCTTTCTCTGCAGGAATCAGGTGCACTTATTGCCACGGGCGGAAGTGTCGTTTACAGCGAAGCCGCAATGCAGCATTTGAAACATGACGGAATCATTGTGTATTTAAAAGTTAATCAAAAAGAACTTTTTAAACGGCTTCATAACGTGAAGGAACGAGGCGTGGTTCTGCGCCCGAATGAAACCATTGAAGAGATGTTTCGGGAACGTTGTATTTTATATGAAAAGTTCGCGGATATAATTATCGACGAGGGAGAGAAAAACCTTGAGGAAACCGTTGCGGAAGTGGTTAAGGCGATTGGGAATCAGTGATAAAAACCGGAATCAAGACGAAAGAATTATTTGTATAATCACGGATTCGGGAAAGGATGTAAATGTCAAATTCAAATATCGAATATTATAACATGTACGCGGACGATTTTTTTGAGGGCTCCGTTGATGCGGATATGTCGGAATGGAGAAACCGCTTTATAAAATACCTGCCGGACGGAGGACGTGTTCTGGATGCTGGTTGCGGGAGCGGTCGCGACAGCAAGGCATTTATCATGCAGGGATACTCCGTTGTTGCAATGGATGCTTCCCGTGAGATGTGCAAAAGAGCTTCGGAGTTGCTTGGTCAGGAAGTATGGCAGATGCGTTTTGATGAGATGTCTTTTGATGATGAGTTTGACGGGGTATGGGCATGCGCCTCATTATTGCATGTGCCGATATCCGAAATGGCGGATGTACTTAAGAAAATCAAGCATGGATTACGTCCGGAGGGGATTTTTTACGCATCCTTTAAATACGGGGAAGGCGAGACAGTAAAGGACGTAAGAAGTTTTACGAATTACACGTTAGAATCAGTTTGTGAATTGCTGAAAGGAGCTGGTTTCCGTGTGCTGGAATGTGATATTTCGTATGATGTGCGTCCGGGAAGAGAAGAAGAAAAATGGGTTAACGTGATAGCGGTTTCGTGATGTCATTAGATGTCGCCAGAGGGAGATGTCGCCAGAGGGACAGTCCCTGTGGTGACATTAAAGTTTGGGACCATGAGGGCAAATTGTCAGCTGCGCTGACAACTTTAGTCCCTGTGGTGACAAAGAGTGGAGGGGAGTTATGAAGACAATTACACTTGGAAAAACCGGAATTACGGTTCCGCAGAATGCATTCGGTGCATTGCCGATTCAGCGGGTAAGTAAAGAAACAGCAGTGACGCTTCTTCGAAGAGCGTATGATGGCGGAATGCGTTTTTTTGATACGGCGAGAGCCTACTCGGACAGTGAGGAAAAAATCGGAGCCGCTTTTTCAGGCATGCGGAATCAAATTTATATTTCATCCAAAACAATGGCGAAGACACCGGATGAATTTTGGGAAGACCTGGAGTTAACCCTATATAATCTTCAAACGGATTATCTGGATATTTATCAGTTTCACTGTGCCGCAGAATGTTACAAACCGGGTGACGGAACCGGAATGTATGAAGCAATGTGCGAGGCAAAAGAACAGGGTAAAATCCGGCATATCGGGATTACGGCGCATTTAATCAGTGTTGCGGAAGAGAGTGTGGAGAGTGGATTGTATGAAACAATTCAGTTTCCTTTTTCCTATCTTGCAAATGAACGGGAAATCCGCCTGGTAGAGAATGCGGATAAAGCCGGCATGGGCTTTCTTGCCATGAAAGGCCTGGCGGGCGGACTTCTTACGAATTCCGAAGCGTGTATGGCATTTATGAGCCGGTATAATGTACTTCCGCTTTGGGGAATTCAGCGGGATAACGAGCTTGAGCAGTGGCTGTCATTTTTTAATAAGGATGTGCAAATGACAGAGGAAATAGAGGAGTTTATCAAGAAAGACAGAGCTTCGCTTGAAGGTGATTTCTGCCGCGGTTGCGGGTATTGTATGCCTTGTACGGTAGGAATTCAAATTAATAACTGTGCACGGATGTCTCAGATGATCAGGCGGTCTCCGTCCGATAAATATTTGGGCGAAGAATGGCAGGGGCTGATGGGTAAAATTGAGGAATGTATCGATTGCGGGCTTTGTAAGAGCAAGTGTCCGTATGGTTTGGATACGCCGAATCTGCTTAGAAAAAATTTAGAAGATTATAAGCGGATTCTTGCAGGTGAAGTGAAACTGTAATGTCACCAGAGGGACAGTCCCTCTGGTGACATTTGAGCGCGTCGCCACGGGGACAGTCCCTGTGGTGACATCAGGAAAGTATATGGCAGAAAAATATTTTGAAAAAGCATTAGCCGATTTTGCAGTTGATTTCGCATCCGGCGGAGCCATTCGTGTCCTGGCGGATAAAGGATATACGGTCAGGCAAATTAAGGAAAGACTCGATTTCCCTCTTTCCATGGAGAAAGTACGCGAACTGGTATGGAAGCATTATGTAGATTCACGGGTTATTCTGCTGGAAGAACCGGATAATGCTCCATTACATGAACGTGTTAAATATGAGAAAGTTCAGGATAGTTATGGTCATACCAGTTTTAAACAAGTAATCATAACAGAAAATTCCAATCAGAATGATAAAGTAAGGGAATATGTTGCATGTGATTTTGGGAAACGAATGTATCAGGACCGGAATGCATTTGAGGAGTCGCTGAAGGCATTAAGTGATGACGACAGAGACTATATTCTGGGGCTTCCGTGGCCACTTCAGACTGTGTGGCATGTTAGAAATGAACGTATGGCAAGAATTGAAAAAGTCACCAGAGGGCAAAATGAAAATGTCACCAGAGGGACTGTCCCTGTGGTGACATATGAGGCGAAAAAGGAGAAACATGAAAAACGAATTTGAATGGAATCGCATGATGAACGAAAAACTCTATTCCCCAGCCAAAGTCGGTGATGACTCCTGGGACAGAGTTCATATTGCTCAGAAAAAATTTAACGAATCGGAATTCTGGCATGACAGAAGTGCCTTTGAAGAATTAAAGAAATGTTTTGGAAAAGCACCGGAGGACATGGTTTTGGTGCCGCCCGTCTATTTTGACCATGGCGACAGGGTATTCTTCGGCAATCATTTTTATGCAAACACGGATCTGACTATTTTGGATGAAAATAATGTGATTTTCGGAGATAATGTTTTCCTTGCACCGCATGTGAGTATTTACACGGCAGGACACCCGATTGACGCCGATATCCGCAATACGGAAGTGGAATATGCAAAACCGGTAAAAATCGGTTCAAATGTTTGGATTGGCGGAAATGTTGTAATTAATCCCGGCGTAACGATTGGTGATGATGTAGTGATTGGCTCCGGATCAGTTGTGACGAAGGACATTCCAAGTCATGTTGTTGCAGCGGGAAATCCCTGCAAAGTGATTCGTGCTATTACGGAACAGGATACGGAATTTTGGAAAAAACAATATGAAGAATATCTGAATGGAACAGAGTAAACCTGATTTGCCTAGTTGATGAAATCAGGAGGATAACTTTGTAATCTTAGTAATATATTTTCGGTTGATACCTGTTACCCGCTCAATTTTTCGCACGGAGATACCTTTATTGTATAAAAATTGCAGTGCCTCGTCTTTTTGTGTTTTATCCATTTCCTGCAATTTAAGTCCGCTGGATACCTGAAACTCGTTTTGTATAATTTCCGTGACAGTATGGTCGGATGTGATTTTTTTCTCTGAAATATCGAGACATTCAACTTCCTCATTGCTTTTACTGA
Organism: uncultured Lachnospiraceae bacterium; assembly: GCA_902789265.1. GTDB lineage: Bacteria > Bacillota > Clostridia > Lachnospirales > Lachnospiraceae > UBA3766. Next base: position 11,826 of record CADANR010000046.1, read on the forward strand.
ATTCAAAAAATCCATCCAATCCACCGGTCATTTGAAGAATCAATTTTATTGAAGTAATGGAATCCGGAAAGCCGAAATATGCCTGGATGCTGCTCCAACGATAAAAATTTCTCATACATATTCCCGCTTTTTGCGGATTGTTGTGAATATAGCGAACAACGGCCAAAAGGTATCTTTCATCTTCAACCGGCTCACTGCTGTATCGTTCCTGGTACAAGTGACCGCAGCGCTCGTATTTTCTGTTAAAATAAATGGCATAGCTTCCGGCTACCCTCTTTATGATATGGTCCAAGCCTGAGTCTGCGTGAATCAGAAGGTGAACATGGTTGTCCATCAGGCAATACGCGTGAACTTCGAAGCATTCTTCCTCTAGGCAGCGCCTGAGTTTCCCCAGAAAAAATCTGTAATCCTGCTCATCAATGAACATGATCTGATGATTGACTCCGCGAATGACAACGTGATAATAACCCGTTGCGCTGATAACTCTTGGTTTTCTTGGCATAGAAAAATCTCCTTTTGTAAAAACGCATGATATAAAAGTGAAAAATGTCTGAAACAGACAATGAATAAAAGAATATTCAAATATATGGATATTATAACATCAATACTGTGTTATTTCAACCGGAAAATAGAAATGTCACCACAGGGACAGTCCCCATGGTGACATTTTACTCCGGCGATATAAAAGAACTACTCCAGAAACAATTCATAAAAATCAATCATATTCTTGATTACTTCGTCCATTTTTGTCGGTTCGGTAAAGCGATGATCCGCATTTTCCACGCGGACGCAAAGAATATCATTTGCACTTGCAAAGTCAAATACATCCTGCGGCGGGACGATTTCATCCTTGGTACCCTGTATAATCAGCAGCGAATCCGCGACATCTTTATAATCGTTGTGTGAAATATCATGACTTTTTAAATCTTCCAGAAAATCATTTTCAATTTTTACCAACCGATCAAAACCTGCTAAAACCGGTTTTCCCTTTGCCAGAAGATGTTTATCCTCCTCGGATAAAATCACAGCCGTAATAACATCATACATTTTGATTGCAGGGCACCGAAGGGTTACTGCTTTAAAAGGATTACCGTTTTCGTGAATGTATTTTAAAAATAAATATCCGCCGAAACTGGTTGCATTTCCGTATAGTTCTTTTACGTCATATTTTTCTTTTATATATCGGATAACAATCGAAAGGTACTGGTTACACGTGTCTAAACGTAAGTTTTTTCTTGCGTCATCGCCATGGCAGGGCCAGTCGAAAACTACTACCGCAATATCTTTTACCTTTGAAAGAAGCTTGTTTGAGAATTTCTCGGCTGCACGGTTGTCCTTATGTCCGCCGAAACCATGCCCGAAAATTACCATGCGGGAGTATGTTCTTGCACCGCTGCCGTATATTCCTTCATTTTTCCTCCATTGTCGCCACGGGGACTGTCCCTGTGGTGACATCTGATATTTTCACACCAAATATTTTTCCCTAAATTCAGATACTTCTTCTTCCGTCAAACCAAGTCCCTCACGGATATAATTTTCGAAAGAACCGAATTTTTCCTCCAATGCCTGGTAATAGCATTCAATGTATTCTTTTTCGGTACTGAACAGATATTGCAGGGATTCAGATGCTAACTCATCATCAAAAGTCATAAGCTCAGCAACCATTTTTTTGATAAAGGCAACCAGCATATTTACATCGCCGGTCAGGTATTCACCGGTTTTTAGGTAATCTGCGATAATGTCTTCTCGGGGGATTCCGAGAATTTCCTCTACAATGACGGAAGCAATTCCGGCGCGGTCTTTACCTGCTGTGCAGTGCCATAAGACTGCCTTCTCATGATTCTCCAGTAACAATCTTATAAGGGCTGCATACTGCAAACTGATTCTTTCGCTGAGTGCAAGGCTGCGATACATTCCGCACATGTATTTTTTTGCTTCCGCAGGTTTATTGATAATGGATTTCACTAGCTCCTGCATAGCTTTTTG
>CADANR010000047.1 GCA_902789265.1 uncultured Lachnospiraceae bacterium
TAAAGATGAAGGGGATGGGATTCGGCGAAACACTTCCGACCTGTGTGCTGGATCTTCATGCGAATCATACTTCTTTGGATGAGTATGTGAATTCTTTAAGAAGCCCTTACAGAAGAAGAATCCGTCTGGCATTGAGGCGTTGCAGTGAAATTGAAATACTTCATGAAGAATTTACAAAAGAAAAAAATAAAACTCCGGAACATGATCTGTATTCGCTTTATTTAAATACTTACAATAAATCCGAGTATAAGCTTGAGTGTCTTACGAAAGATTTCTTTGATAAATGCGAAGGGCACAGAATTGTATTTTTAAAAGAGAACAAACCGGTTGGTTTTGTGCTTTTGCATGAAGACGGAGAGAAACTTTCTTTTCTCTTTTGCGGAATGGATTATGAGACTTTCCGGGAGTGTGCAGATGCTGAAACCAACGGGAAAGCAGACGTTATCCTGACAGAAAAAGAAAATGAAAAGGTAACCGTAACAAATGCCGATTTATATTTCTGTATGCTGCTTCGCATCGTTGAATATGCCATCGAAAGAAAATGCAAAACAATCGATTTCGGACAGACTTCGGAACTTACCAAAATGAAATTCGGAGCGCATTTGGAAAAAAGATATTTCTATGCACAGCATACGAATCCTTTCTTAAATCTGTTTGCAATTCTCGGGAAGGGGCTGCTTGAATATAAATATCATTTCCCGGATTTTAACGTGTTCCGGGAGTAATGTAACGGGTAAATTAGAATTAGTAAATTTGTATTAGTTATTTCAGTTTGAGCTAATTTAGTATTTGGAGTGTAAATGAACGTACTTCTTTTCAGACCAAGACCGGATAAAGAGACCATCGGCTTACAGAACGTAATGATCTGTGAGCCGCTGGAGCTTGAATATATTGCGGCAAATATCGAGCCGCTCGGTCATACATGCACAATTATCGACATGATTATCGAAAAGAAAGATGTCGGATATTTTGTGGAAAAATATAATCCGGATGTGGTAGGCATTACCGGATATATTTCGCATGTCAACATCATGAAGGAGTATGCAAGGAAAGCAAAGGAAGTCAATCCGGAAATTAAAACGATTATCGGAGGGGTGCATGCGGAAGTAAATCCGGGGGATTTTGAATCCGAATATGTGGATTATATTATCCGGGCAAACGGAATCCGGACCTTTATCGAGATTTTGAACTCGCTGGAAGGCAAGGATACTTCAAAAGAAATCGAGTGTGTTTATGCAAAGGACAAACCGGCACCGAAGAAGGATACATCTTTCGATTATTGCTTCCCGGCGAGAGATAAAGTGGATGCCTACCGTTCGAAATATTATTACATGTTCCACAGAAACTGCAGCCTGATCAAGACCTCTTTCGGCTGTCCTTACAACTGCAAATTCTGCTTCTGCAGACAGATTATGGATGACCAGTATTTCGCAAGGAGTCTTGAGAATATCGCGGATGAACTGGAAGAAGTGAAGGAGACGGAAATTTATATTGTGGATGATGATTTCCTGGTCGGAAGAAACCGTATTCTGGAATTCTGCGATATTCTGGAAAAACGCGGCATTCAGAAAAAATATTTAATCTACGGAAGAGCGGATTTCATTGCGGCAAACGAAGATGTGATCAAGCGTTTTAAAGAGGTCGGACTCCGCGCGGTAATCGTCGGACTTGAAAGCTGTGACAGTAAGCAGCTTGACGACTACAACAAACGTACGAATGTGGAAATCAATGAAAAAGCAGTTGGAATCCTAAAGAAATATGATGTGGAATGTTACGGAACATTCATTCTCGGACTCGACTGGACCTGGGCGGATTTCTCCGCACTTCATAAATGGATTAAGAAATTAGGCCTGGTCTTTGTAAACCTGCAACCGCTGACACCGCTTCGCGGAACCGATATTTATGAAAAATACAAACCCCGTTTTATCGTGCGTGAGGACGAATACGAGAAGTGGGACTTAGCACATCTCGTGGTGGAACCCGAGCATATCAGCGTCAGAAAATATTACTGGTATACGATGGTTTTGTATTATCTGATTACCGCCAATCCGGTCAGCTGGTGGTACATGGTAAAGAAGTACGGACTGCATGATACCCTAAAGCTTACCATCGGTGCGGGAAGGGTAAATACCCAGTATTGGAAGAAGCTGATTAAGGGTGAAGGTTAAACAACTACAAATGTAGTTCGATTATTTGTTTTTAAAAGTAAATGAAACAAAGGACTGACGGAGAATAAACTTGAAAGAAATATACCGGAAGAAAAAATTGAAAGTATTGTTAATAAGACCGAAGTACACGTCACTCGTGGCACATTTGGAGCCGCTCGGTCTTGAGTACCTTGCCGGCCTTGCAAAGGAACTCGGAATCGAATGCGAAATCCATGATGAATTCGATAAACCCTGGACCTTCCGTTTAACCCGTATGTGTAACATGATCCGAAAGGGCGGCTACAATTTTGTCGGATTAAATGCGAATGCCAATACGGTGGATTACATTACGAAACGTGCCCGTCAGTTAAAGGAGCGTTTCCCGGATCTTACGATTATGGTCGGTGGACCGGAAGCGGAGATGAATTATCTCGAATTCTTAACGGATGATATTGATTTGGTGTATTACGATAACGGACTGAAAACATTAAAAGCCGTTTGGGAATCGGGACTGGATTTAAATGTCATGGATGAGCAGACCGGAATCGCATTTAAGAAAAACGGTGAATGGGTGGTAAAAGAAAAAGGCGCACCCGTAAACGGCTTTATCAATAAACCCGACCGGACTGCATTTTACAGGGGTCTTAAGAAGAACTACATCTTCATGAAAGGAAAATATGCGCTCAGTAAAGCCTCGTTTTCCTGCCCGTTCTCCTGTTCCTTCTGTTACTGTACGAAGATGAACAGCGGTCGCTACACCGAACGGGATCTGGAAGAAGTATTAAGTGATATCGAGGAGATCAAACACGATAAAATCTGGTTCGTGGATGATACGTTTTTCTATCATAAGGAGCGCGTGATTCAGTTCTGCGAAGAAGTAATTAAACGCGGGATCAAGAAGGAATTCATGGCATATGCAAGAGCCGATTTCATTGCGGCGAATCCGGATATTCTGCCACTTGCATATGAAGCGGGATTCCGGGATATTTTAATCGGACTTGAGGCCATCACGGACGAACAGCTGGATGATTACAACAAGCAGACATCAAGGGATGACAATATCAATGCCATCAAAAATCTGCACGATAACAATATTGTGTGCAACGGACTCTTTGTCATTTCCTATACGGCAACCAGAAAGGATTTCCGGAATCTGATGAAGTTCATTAAGGAGAACAATCTTCTCTGGGTTGTGTTCGGAATTTTCACTCCGTACAAAGGAACGGATGCATATGACGAATATAAGGATCAGGTAATCGGATTCAAATCCTGGCGACTGGACGGTACGCATATTACGATTAAGCCGACCAATATGTCTTCCTTTGAATACATGCTGCGCTACTACTGGATCCATGTTCTGACCTATCCGAAGATTATGGTAAGGACTCTTTTCGGAACAGGATATGATACCAAACGGAAGGGTTGGTTTTAGGAGATTAAGCGGGAATCCTCGGCAATTCAATTGCCGAGTAGTTCACAAAGCGAAAGAAAAAGAAGCATACATGCCCTGTGTGACTAAGGGCAATAAGATAAAGGTTGAAGTATATATGACACAGAAGTATATGTTTGTGCGCGTACATTATGATAAAAGAGTTGCAAGTCTCGAGCCGCTCGGACTGGAGTATCTGATGGCATGCGTCAAAGCGGAAAACAGGGAAGGATTTATCTACGACGAGAGTATTGAAAGTCCGGTCGGAAGAAAGAGTCGTCTCATTCGGAAGGTCGATGGGAATCAGGTTACCATCGTCGGCTTTTCCGTTATGTCCAATACGGCATGGTATGTTCTGGATCTGATTAAATATCTTCGGAAGAAACGCCCGAACATCAAAATCATGGTAGGCGGTCCGGAGGTGGTAATCAATCATGAAGACTTCCTTTTGGACGAAATAGACTATGTTTCCTATGATAACGGACTCGACTCCTTCCGCCTTGCAATCCGGAATGATTTTGATGTGGAAACGTTAAAAAATTGCAGCGGTTTTTCTTTCCGTGTGAACGGGGAATGGGTGCAGAATTTAAAGGGAGAACCGATTTCCGACTACGGAATTCTGCCGGACCGGAGTCATTTCTATAACAACAGAAGCAAGTTTAAAGTACTTGCGAAGGGCTGTTTTTCCATGATGAAAACGGCATTTTCCTGTCCGCAGAACTGTAAGTTCTGTATCTCACGTCAGTTTAACAGCTGCGCATACAGGGAGCGTGATATCGATGACGTAATCGATGAAATCGTGAATCTGGATAACGATAAAATATTTATTATCGACGACGATTTTCTGGTGAATAAAGACCGCGTAAAATATTTCTGCGAAAAATTGCTGGAATTAAACCAGCATAAGACGATTATGATTTTTTCCCGTGCCGACAGTATTGTCCGCTGCGAGGATATTATGCCTTTAATTTACAAAGCAGGAATTCGCGATATGCTTGTCGGACTGGAAGCGGTTGAGGATACCACACTCGAGAAATACAACAAGAATTCCAGCGTTACAATCAATAAAAAAGCCGTACAGATTCTTCGTGATTTCAACATGGTCTGTGTGGGACTTTTTGTAATCAATTATGATTTCAAACACAAAGATTTCATGAATATCAATAAATTTATCAGGGATGAGAAATTAATCTGGGTATTATTCTCCATCCTGATTCCGTTTAAGGGAACCCCCGTATATGACGAGAATAAGGATAAACTGTATCACTACAAATACAGAAGAACCGGCGGTACAAGCGTCCTTATGAAACCGAGCAATATGCCGATGCTTTTATTCAAACTGGAATTCCATTTTCTGTATTACGTAAATTATCCCAGGATTTACTGGGCAGGACTGACTCATACTTTCAATAAACGATACAGAAACAATTCCGATATGGAAACTGTGAATACTAATTAAAACGAAAACAAGGAAAAGACGTGAATATACTTCTCATAAAACCGGAGACAGTCGGAATATTCAGCTACACCTATCTTGTGGAACACGAGCCGTTAGAGATGGAATATCTATATACCGTGTTTACCGCAATGGGACATCATGCGGTTATTTATGACAGACGTTATGAACTGACTTCGATGAAAAAGAAGATTCGCGAAGTAAATCCGGATGTGATCTGCGTAACCGGATATATCACGCAACAGAAACTGGTACATCGGTACTGCGATGTGATTAAAGCATACCGATCGGAGATACAGATTATTTTAGGCGGTTCCAACGTGGAAATCAATTATGAGAATTACTTTGATTCCAAAGCGGATTATCTCTATCACTTAAGCGGTCTGGAAAACCAGAAGAAACTGATTCGTTATATAGAGCAGGAGAAGAACCGTGGCTCTGCTTCCGTGAATGGAAAGACAGAGAATAGTACAGGGAATAAAAAAGAGTGTGGTATAGGTAATGATTGTACTACAAGTGTAGGTGAAACGGAAGAATTGCGTCTGGAAGATATCGCGGGAATCTGCTACCGGAAAGACGGTGAATGGGTGGTAAATCCCAAGGTTGTGGAATCGCCTGCGGATTTGCCGATTCCGGACCGGACACATTTCTATAAAAACATGAAGCATTTCCGCTACCTTTGTTTTAAGCCGCTTGCGCTTGTCAAGAATTCCTACAGCTGCAGAAAGAAATGCAATTTCTGTTTCTGTACAAACCGCAACAGCGGACATTATGCATGCAGAAGCGTGGAGAGTCTGGTGGATGAAATTGCATCGCTTAATGTTCCCGCAATCCATATTACCGACGATGATTTTTTAATTGACGAAGATTACTTACGGGAATTCATCCGGCTGATTAAAGAAAAAGACATACACAAAGAATATCTGATTTACGGACGCGCGGACTTCATTGCACATCATGAGGAACTGATGAAGGAACTTGCCGGAATCGGTCTGAAATTAATCATGGTCGGACTGGAAGCCACCAGTGAGGAAGAACTGGATTCCTACAACAAGAAAGTAACGGTTTCCGAAAACGAAGAATGCATCCGTATTTTACATGAGAATGATATTTTCTGTGCGGGACTTTTTATCGTACATCCCGGAATGACGAAGGAAGATTTTAAGAAACTGTATGACTGGATTGCATCACGTGACATCATTCCGACCGTTTCAGTATTTACGCCGATGCAGGGTTCGGCGATGTATAAAAAGTATGAAGATCAGATGATTAACCGCGATGTGACGAAGCAGGATTTGTTCCACTGTCTGTTGCAACCGGAGCATATGAGCGTAAGACAATTCACAAGAGAGTACCATAAGCTCTCGTTAAGACTTGCATTTAAGAACCGTAAGTCGAAGCTTTATTCCAAGAATAATTATTTCGGTGCGATGCTCTACATTGTGAAGGTGCTGTTTGTGAAGCTGAAGAGGCAAATTGTCCTGTAAATAATTAAGCTGAATGAACTCTGAATTAAATAAATAATTCTAAATTATTATTAAGTGTGAGAGACATGAAACACATTGTTAACAGCAGTTTATTATTGAAATCATTCGCAGTATGAAGAATAAAATTTTACTGATTCAGCCAACTCCATATGACCAGTACGGCAAGCTTGTGAAAAAGCACAGGCTCTATTTTGTCGGGCTTGCACTGCCGCTTTTGGCTGCGCTGACGCCGGATGATTTCGAGGTGGAAATCTGCTACGAAACGATTGAGGATGTGCCGTTTGATACCGATGCGGAACTGATAGGAATCAGCAGTATGGGGCATGCGGTAATGCGTACCATTGATATTGCGAATAAATTCAAGGAACTCGGAAAGACCGTAATCTTAGGCGGATACATGGTATCCCTTATGCCGGAGGAAGCACAGAAATACTGTGATGCGGTCATGATCGGTGATTCCGAGGAAACCTGGGGCGAGATGATTGAGGATTATCGCAACGGAACCTTAAAGAAAGTTTATAAAAAGAAACTGACCAAACTGGAAACACCGCTTCCGAAATACGAATTGATTTTGAATAAAAAAATCGGAAACTTCCTTCCCGTACAGGCGGGGCGCGGATGCCCGAAAACCTGCAGCTTCTGTTCGATTTACTGTCTGTATCACGGTCAGTATTTAAGACGTGAAATTCCGGATGTCATCCGTGACATTAAACGAATTAAGGAACTCGGTTTCAAACAGTTCCTGCTTCTTGACGACAACCTGTTTTCAAACCGGGATTATGCGCTTGCACTTTGTGCGGAAATCAAGAAGCTTAAGATGAAATGGATGACGCAGTGTTCCATTGACATTTCAAAGGATGAGGAACTTTTAAAGGTGGTCGCGGAAGCCGGGTGTTATGTTTTAAGCTTCGGACTTGAGAGCATCAGCCGTGAGAGCCTTGTCGGCATGCAGAAGGCCTGGGCTCATCCGGACCAGTATGCGGAGCAGCTTAAAATCATCCGTAAATACGGCATTGATGTATCTACGGAAATGGTGGTCGGAGCGGAAGGCGATACTCTGGAATCCATTCGGGAAACCGCGAAATTCATTGAGGATAATAAAATCACGGTGCCGCGATTCTACATACTGACGCCGATTCCCGGCACGCAGTTTTATGATGAGATGAAGGAGCAGAATCGCATTTACAATACGGATATGTACTCCTACAATGCCTGCGAGGCCGTGCATGTTCCGAAGAATATGACACCGGAGGAACTGACAAAGGCATACTGGGAGTTGTATAATGAAGTATATTCTTATCGGAGTATTTTTAAGCGTACGATTTTTGTTAAGAATTTCTGGAGGCGGCCGTTTACATCATTCTTTTATCTCGGTGTAAACTTATTCTACAGGAAGCATATCAAACACGGAATTGTGCCGAACATAGTTTAGAAAGGAACATAATTATGAGTGACGAAAACAAAACCACAAACGAAAATAACACATCCGGAGAATCCTTATCGGGCGAATGGAAGACTGTCGGTAAGGGATTAGGGAAGACATTTTCCGGTCTCGGTAAAACCTTGATCAAAACCGCAAAGGTCGGTATGGAGAAAGCGGATGACTGGGCAGAGGACCGTGAAGGTGTGGACCATTCCAAGGAAGTGGAAGATATGAAAGCCGGCTGGAAAAACTTCGGAGGTGATTTTGTGGATTCCGCACAGGGTGTCGGAAAGACAACCATAAAGAGTGTAAAAGCCGGTGCACAGGCAGTCGGCGGTGACGAAAACAATGGAGAAGGCGGAGATACCGCTTCCGAAGGTTGAGATGGTAGACGAAACCTTATTTCAACAGGCGAAGGAGCAGATGCTCGGGAAAAGACAGGGCGAACGCGGAATCGGAACATTATCCGAAAAAAGTGTTCATTCGGTGTTAAAATATTATTATGCACCGGATGAGAAATACCATGAAATGCAGATCGGCACACATTTTGCAGATGCCTGCGTGGATGGGGAAATCTATGAAATTCAGACCAGACTTTTCTATAAACTGAATGACAAGCTGGAGGAATTCATAAATAATTTCGGAATGGATGTTACCATTGTCTATCCGGTATCCGTAGAGAATACAATCATCTGGATTGATCCGGAAACCGGTGAAGTGCAGAAAAGCAAAACAACCAAAACTCCGAAAAAGATTTACAGAATATTCCGTGAATTATACGGAATCCGGGAGTATCTGGAAAACCCGAAGCTGCATTTATGTATTGCCTGTCTTACGACAGAGGATTACAGGCTTCTTGACGGTTACGGGAAGGATAAAAAGAAAAGGGCTACAAAAACGGACAGGATTCCTGTGGAGTATCGGGAAGAGTTATGTTTTGACAAAGTAAAAGATGCGGCGGAAATTTTACCGGATAATCTTCCGGAAGAATTTACCGTAGCGGAATTCAAAAAAGCGACGGGACTCGGGACAAACGATGCATCGGTGGGGCTTTTATTATTCTACCGGCTCGGAATGCTTGAAAGAAGTAAAGAAGGAAGAAGTTATCTGTATAAGAGGATTTCGGGATAAAGAATGATTGAATGCCGGGTTTTGAGAACTCACAAATGTTCATGAATGATTTTCTGCCCGAACAGGGTTTATAATGGAATAGGATTTATATATCAGGATTTATAATATTCAGTAAGCAATGAACAGATTACGGTTGGTTGATTGAACTACAAATGTAGGAGAGTAGCGTATGAGTGATTTTGTCAGAAGACGATTGAACATGAAAAGAAAGGTTTTAATTGTGGATGATGAAGAAATCAACAGACTGATTCTTCAAAACATTCTGGAACCGGACTATGAAGTAGTGCTTGCATCAAACGGAAAAGAAGCACTTGATGTTGTGAAGGAAGAGGGAAACAGATTTTCCTTAATTCTTCTGGATTTACTGATGCCCGTTATGGACGGGTATGAGTTTTTCAACAATCTGAAAAAGGATGAGAAATACAGTCAGATTCCGGTCATTGTATTAACTTCCGAGAAAGAAGAGGAATTAAAAAGCTTAAGTATCGGGGTTGCCGATTTTATTCCGAAACCATACGATGTGCCGGAAGTAATCAAGGCGCGAATCGGAAGAATCATTCAGTTATATGAGGATCACGATATCATTACCGCAACGCAGTTTGATACGCTCACGGGACTTTTCAACAAAGAATATTTCTGTGAATACGCATCCATGGCAGACCAGTATTATCCGCAGGATGAGAAGGATATGATTGCCATTAACGTCAATCGTTTTCATGTCATTAACGCAATCCACGGTCGGGATTTCGGAGATGAGGTCTTAGCGGTAATCGGAAAAGTACTGAAAGACTATGTAAACGAAAACCGCGGAATTGCATGTCATTTTGATGCGGATACATTTTATGTATACGTCAAAAGCAAAGACCATGCGGAGGGTCTTCATGATGCAATCTGTAATTCCTTAAAAATAATTCTGGAAGATTCGGAACTCAGGATTCGCTTGGGAATTTATAAGAATGCATCTGCCAATCCGGATTTCGGAAGAAGAATTGATTATGCACTCCTTGCATGTAACAGCTTAAAGGGCAGCTTTAAGGAATATGCCGCGTACTACGATGAAGACATTATCAAAAATGTGCATTATAAGGAAATGCTTATAAGGGACCTTGACAGGGCACTTTCGGAGAGACAGTTTAAAGTATTCTTCCAGCCGAAATATGCCATTCAAAAAGGGGAACCGGAGTTATCCAGTGCAGAAGCATTAATCCGATGGATTCATCCGGAACACGGAATGATTTCACCGGGCGTGTTTATTCCGTTATTTGAAAACAACGGACTGATCAGTAAAGTGGATCATTATGTTTGGAAAGAGGCAGCAGAAACGGTTGCCAAATGGAAAAAGGAATATGGCAAATCCATTCCGGTATCCGTCAATGTATCCCGCGTCGACATGATGAATGACGGACTGGTATCGGATATTAAGTCAATTGTGGAAGAAGCCGGAATTGACCGGTCCGAATTCCTTTTGGAGATTACGGAGTCTGCCTATACGGATGATAAGTCACAGATTATCGGTCTCGTAAACGAGCTTCGCAGTGAAGGTTTTAAAATCGAAATGGATGATTTCGGAACGGGTTATTCTTCCTTAAACATGCTGACCGATCTTCCGTTTGATGTTTTAAAACTCGACATGGTTTTTGTAAGAAACATTCATACGGATGATCGTGCAAGGAAACTGGTGAAGTTTATTATGGAAATTGCGAATTTCCTTCGCGTTACAACGATTGCGGAAGGTGTGGAATTAAAAGAGCAGTATGAGATTTTAAAGGAAATGGGATGTGATGTCATTCAGGGATATTATTTTTCCAAACCGTTACCTGAGGAAGAGTTTGAGAAATTACTGAAGGGAGAATGAAATGACGATTGATGAATTAAATGCACTCGGTGCAAATACAAAAGAAGGTCTTGCAAGATGTGCCGGAAAGGAAGCTTTTTATTTACAGCTTATTCCGAAGGTACTGGATGCAGGGAAATATACGGAACTTGACAATCTTCTGAAAGAAAAGAAATATGACGAGGCCTTTGAAGTGGCGCATTCTTTGAAAGGGGTGCTTGCGAATCTTTCCCTGACCCCCGTTTTTGAGCCGGTGTCCGAGATTACGGAAGGACTTCGTACAAAGAAGGATTTAAATTACGAAGACCTTCTGAATAAAATGTGGGATGCAAGAAACCGTTTTGCGGAGCTTTTGTAAGGAAAAACGAAAAAAACTTATTGCGAAATAACGATGAAACTGTTTGATGTGGAAAGTCCGATGATGCGTTTTCTGGGAGATGCATTTGATTTCTTTATAATCTTCCTTATGACGCTTATACTTTGTATTCCGATTGTTACCGCGGGAGCTGCGCTCACCGCGGCTTCTTACGTTTCCATGAAAATCATGAGAAAGGAGGCGCCTGCGATTTTTCCGTCCTATTTCAGGGCATTTAAAGAAAATTTCAAACAGGCTACATTCTTTTGGATCGGACAGGCGTTTGCGATTTTTCTGGCCGGAAGCGGGTGGTTTACGGTATTCTTATACGGCTTTAGAGGCGTGGCACTCTGGTACAGGATTCCATTAATCATTTTCAGCGTGCTTGTGCTGCTGGTGAATCTTACATTGTATGCAGTCATTGCAAGATTCCGGATGAGGAATAAGGATATCTTTAAAACGGCGGTTTACTTAGCGCTTAAGTATTCGTATCTTTTGCTGCTTGTAGCAGCATTGCTTGCGGGCACGGTATTTGCATGCTTTTATTTTTTCCGGCTTTTGCCGCTTTTCTTCGTGGTCGGCTTTACGGCAGCAACCGCGCTCCATGGTTTTATCCTGATGAAACTCTGCAAACCGATTGAGGCAAAGATGACGGGAGACGGAAGCGAAGGAGAGAATAAAGAAGATAATAATAAAGAACTTAACAAAAAAATATAAAAGAAAACAAAGAGGAAAGCTGATTGCATTTGATTGGTAACTTTGTTATAATTTCCGTTAGATAATTCTAACCCAAAAGGGTTCGATTATAAATGCAGTCAGGGGAACCTGATGACGATAAATAATTATAGGAGGATTTTTAGAATGGATAAACCTGTAGTATTAGTGGTAATGGACGGTGTCGGCGAAACACCGGAAGAACTCGGTAACATGGTCCTTCGGGCCAACACTCCGACGCTGGATGAATTCAAGGCAACCTGCCCCTGGATTACAATTAAGGCACACGGCGGTGCAGTAGGACTTCCGAGTGACGATGATATGGGAAACAGCGAGGTTGGACATAACGCTTTAGGTTGCGGTCAGATTTACTCCCAGGGAGCAAAACTCGTAAATGAGTCCATCGAATCGGGAAGCATTTATACAAGCGACACCTGGAAGGATCTTGTATCTTCCGTAAAGGACGGAGGAAAGACACTTCATTTTATCGGACTTTTATCCGACGGTAACGTACACTCCAACATCAGCCATCTTCTGGCAATGTTAAAAGAAGCAAAGAGCGAAGGCGTAAAGAAAGTAAGAGTACACATTCTTCTTGACGGACGTGACGTTCCCGCAACAAGCGCACCCGAGTATATCGAGAAACTTGAAAATACACTGGCAGAATTAAACGATGCAGATTTTGACGGACGCATTGCTTCCGGCGGCGGCCGTATGAAGATTACCATGGACCGTTATCAGGCAAACTGGCAGATGGTAAAAGACGGCTGGGAGGTTCATGTTCACGG
>CADANR010000048.1 GCA_902789265.1 uncultured Lachnospiraceae bacterium
TATTTAAAGGCGCATCCGGAAGATATGGAGAAACGCGAGTATAAGAATCTGGAAACCATTGCTTATGATGCTGCATATTATCTGGATATCACATCTACGCAGAAAGCTGACTACCTGAAATTCAAAGAGGATTTCAAGGCGAAATCAACTCAGATGGCGGATGAAATCAAAAAAATTGATGAAGCATTCAATAAAGAGATGGTTGCGCTACAGAAGAAATATAAATCGGCAAAGAAGGACCAGACCAGGGATATCGAGAATAATCGTGATTCTCTGGCAAATGACAAGAAAGTTGCCGAAATTGAAAAGCAGATGCTTGATTTAATCGACAGACGACGTATTGATTTGAATTCCGATTTCCACATTAAGAAAGTGACACCGGGATATTTAAAGGCAAGATCCAACCAGTTAATGACTTTAAGAAACAATTTGGCCAATACGGATTATTTAAAGATTCCCGCATTTGTTACGGTGGCTGACGGGGAAGACAGATTTAAGGATTGTCAGGTTATTTCGGATCAGGTTAAGGGTAATTTATGGAGCGGACATATTAAGGATCTTGAAACCTTTAAGAAGTGGAAACTTCATGAAGAAGAACTTTTCGATATTGCCGGTCATAAAGTGGACAGAGCAATTAAATATGAAAACGAATTATCCAAAGAAGAGTGGGATATTCTTTACAAACAGGAAATTGACCGTGTTGCAAGAGCGGAGGTGAAGCTTCCTGCCGGTATTAAAGATAACTATACCATTGAAATGAGAATGAAAAACCGGGATATTGTATTCAACCAGCAAATGAAGGAACTCAATTTCATTCTTGATAACCGTTTGAATCACAGAGCTGCTGCCCAGAACGGAAATCAGAATGCACAGCAGAATGAAATCCATAATATTAACAATATCAATGATGAGTTTGAAGCAATAAAGAATACAATTTCCGACAATCTTACGAACCATTTTGATGACAGATACAGAGTGGCAAACGCTGTGAATAATAATCCGCAGGCGAACAATAATCAGCAGGCAGTAAATAATAATGCAGAGTTAATAAAGACGGAGTTCTATCAGGATGTGGCAAAAGCCATTGCTTTGGGAATTGTAGTGAACCGGAACGGTAAAGTACCCGGAGGAAACTTAAATGAGTTTACGGCGCGCATTGCAAACGATCCGGAATTCAAAAAGGTTTTGACACCGATTGTGAACCATATCATTAACGAAAAGAATATGCCGGTTGCGGAAGGACAGGAAAGACCGCATGTTTATACGGATATGCTGATCAGCATGATCAATGACCGCTCGATAGTAAACGCATATGCTTTCCAGAAATCGCATATGAATGCTCATCCGGAAAGCACAAGACAACCCGGCGTTACAATGGTCACTGAAAAGATTCAGGCAGCCGAAGCCGCAAGGCCGGCAGTACCGGTACGACCGGCCGCAGGACCGCAGCCCGGCGGAGGCCCCCATATGTAAGTTATTAAAACAGGTCAGAAATACTCTGACCTGTTTTTTTAGTTCCCTTACTCGAGCAAACGCCTTACACGGCGTTTCAGGGGCTCCCCTGCGCCAGATGGAGGCCCCGGGACGACCGTGAAGGCGTGCTGCGAGCCAAGAATTTACTTTGTTGGACATTAGATGGACAGGTAGGAGTATTTTATACATATAAATTGAATTTAATGGCATTAAGATTACAACATTCGTGATAAAATATATGTATCAACGCAAAGGAGAATCACCATGGGAGATCTTGTAAACAAATACAAAGAGATTATTGAAAAAAAGAAGAATTTTGTTGCACCCCCGGAACCAGATAAACTGAAAGAAACGGAAAAGTGGCTTCAGTGGAATAAAGAATCCCAAAAAGGGAAAGAATATCTGCAAAAATTAAATTTTACCATTTCGGAACTCGACTTTAACGGGGATCAGTTTGCCGAAATCTATAAAGAAGCCTATGGAGAGAAAGAATATAATAAACTGGTAAAGAATGCATTTGACAAGGATGCTTATCAAACGGCCGTTAACAACTATATTGAAAAACATCCCCAAATATTGGACTATCTCAGCGAAAAAGAAAGAAAAATTTATAAAGACCAGTTTGATCCCGATAACGCTATAAAAAAGAAAATTGTTGCTGACGGTAAAATTCCGAAGGAAGATTACGATAAGATTAAAAAGACTTTATTTGTTTATACACTGGTACAAAAGAAATTCGAAGAAAGAGTCCCGTTTATTGAGGCAGTTGAAAAAAGGATGAGTAAAGAGCAACTCGAAAAAGCCGTAAAAAAACTGGATTCCGATTCCAATCCGTTTCTTAAAACCGACAAAGAGAATATTCAGTATACTTACACTGAAACCGTTGCAAAAATCAAAAAAAATATTCCGAAAGAAATTTCCGATAACCCGAAGAAACTTAAGGATTATCTGCATGCACTTGATTTTGCGGCAGATCATATTATGAAACCGAATAATGAATATTATACGGCCCTTCAGGAGGATAAAACCGCCAAAGAATCTTTGGATGATTTAAGAAGAAATGAAATCTTTGATCATAATAAAGATACTTATCGGGGCGGAAAGTATAATGATTTATATAAAGTTTCCGATTTAAACGGATTGAATACAAAAATAGTAAAAGAAGAGAAAAATGCAGATTTTGAAAGCTTTAAGAATGAAACCCTTGAATTAAGCGATAAAACAAAAGAAGGAATAAAACTCATCCTTAAGAAAATGGATCAGATGCAGCTGCACGAATATAAGGATGCGGAAACCGGAGAAAGTGCACATAAAATTTACGGTTTCGCCAAACTTATGGTGAAACAGAAAGCTTTAAAGACTGCACTTGATGCCGAGAAGCCCAATCCGGATGAAATTATTAAGGCAAGCGGTGAACTCGAGAAAGTCTGGAAGGATATGGAAGAAATCTATCAAATTGCCAGAACTCATTTCAGCCAGGATCAGAATAATTTCCAGCCGAACCTGGACAGTGTCAGAAACGAGAATATTCCGGTTACATTTACAAGAGATCTTGCCACGACTGCGCAGATTAACGGTTTATACATAACCCATGTGCTGCTCCACAATAATAATATTTCCATAGATGATTATCTGAAAAATCCTGTTCCCGTAGTATTAAACGACGGTCTTAAATATTATGAGAATAAGGGTGTCGGTGCAAAATCCAAAAATTTAAGCTTTGAAGGTACTATCCGGTTATTGCTCGATATGGAGGAACATAATAAAGCCGGAAATAACTTCCGGTCCGCTGCTCCGAAAACACTTATCAACAGGACATTGCACAGTACCAATTATCTTGAGCCGGATCCGGAAAAGAAAAAAAATAATACCGTATATCTGGAACATATCTTAGTGCATACTGTGAACATTACGGACAGAGAAACTGCGAAATTCGCTTATCTTGCAAGGAAACCGGAAACCTTGACGATAACGACCGAAATCTTGATGCCATGTACGGCGGTTATCCTTTAACGGATGTTCATGGAAAAACAACTGCGCCGCCTTTAAATCTGGATGAATACATCCGTTCTCATACGATCAATTATGAGAATATTATTGATCGTTCCAACACAATGCTTCGAATTGCGAAGCGGGAGAATCTGGATTATCTGTTAAAAGACGATATTCTCGAAGCAGTTGCAAATTCATACAAAAGAATATTATCCGAAAAACAGGCTGACCGCGGTAAGCCCGGTTTTGATAAAGTGGAAAACAATTTGCTGAATATGGTTAGCAAACTGACCGCGAATCCGAAACCGGCGGAAGCAAACCGTCTTCAGGCTATCAAAAACCGTATTACCGCACAGGTGAATGATTATAAATTTACGTTTCGCCCGGAACTCAAATGTTCGGAGCTTCTTTCCGATGTTGCAGCTGCGGATTTGCATGTATATAACGGCAGCAAACAGTTTGATGAAGCATGGAATGAATTAAAGGATCTGAATAACATGTTCCAAAAGTATCAGACTGCTTTTAAGAACGATTTTGCGGATACCGGTAAAAGAGCGCACCTGGATGCCATGAGACAAAAAATCCAGGAAGCTACGGCAAAAGCAAATATTTATATCAATTATAAATTACCTAACGGACGAACTGTTGACGACCTTGATCCGAAACCGAAACGTCGTGTCAGGATTATGCAGGAAGCCGTAGTCGCATACGGGAAATTCAATCAGTGGATTACCCGTACGGTAGATGCGCTGGATCATGCTCAAAACGAAAAAGAGAATAAATATAATAATGCAGTAGAGAATGCACTTCCCGAGCAGGAAATCTATAAATCCGATTTTGAATTATATGAAGACCCGTATTTGTTCGGCGGGAAAACACGTTCCGAACAGCTTTCCTTTATTTATACCAAATTAAAAGAAGTGGATCCGAGAACTCTTTATTCCCATACGGAATTCAGGGAATTCAGAGCGGCATTTGAAAAATTCAAAAAATACGGAGATGAACATCCCGGAAAACTGACGAGATATCAGATGGATACCTATCTGAAGCTTTCCTATGAGGTAAAGGCAAAAGCAAAGGCATATATCGACAGGAAAGATGATGATGCACGGCTTTACCAAATCAGAAATCACCGTGTACTCCAGCATAATGTCAATACGCAAAGACGTATCCAATTTTGTACGGATATTTCCAAAATGATTGATGATCACCTTACATTTTCCAGTGGAAAGAGATATTTAAAAGAGGTGGGCGGAAATCCGTTTGAGCGTGCACTCGGAAAATGGGCCGTTATTGTACGGGAAGAAGATTCCAAACGAGATAATCTCATGGATGATAAGGAAAAATATGTGAATTCCGTTGCACGAGGAATGTATTTGGAACGCATCAAGGCAAAACTTGAGACAGATCCGAATTATAATGCAGATGAGTTTATGAAAGATCTGGAAGAAACAAGGATTCAGAATGGTGCCGATGAAATAAAGCTGGTATTTCCATTGGTGAAATACAGTGGTCATATCAGTAACGCAGTAAACAGGAAAGTAAACAAAGACTATTGGGATGAACTGGAAACGGGGGTTGTAAACCCGAGACATTACGAGTTTTTATATCTTGCTGATGAGAATATGAACTATGAAGATGCGAGCGAAGATGATTTAACGGACTTAAGACTGAATGATTCCGTATATATTCGCGCTGAGCTTAAGAATTTCGTATCTACACTTTTACTTGCCCGTAACGGTCAGTATAAGGACTCACATGCCGATTTCATTAAATCCTTCGGTTATCAGATTTCAGATGATAAGAAACATCTGACACACGAGATAAAGTATAAAGGAGAACCGGAAATTAATCATGTGGACTTTTATGTAAAAACCGAGACGGCGGATTATTCAAAGTTAAGTGATGAGGTTCTGGATAAGAAAATTGATCTGTTATCTGCGAAAATTAAACGATACAACAGACTTGCGTATTTGATGCCCGAGAATGCAACTATATTAGAATTGAATGAAGTAACCGGGTATGTAAGGGAAAGAATGAACTACAGCCCTGTCAGAAAGGCGGAAATCGCACTTGGCTTATCGGAGGCTCCAAAGGATATTAATGAAGCGGTTACGGAAGAATTCTTGCGCAGACGTTCAATCTACAGCCAGATGCTGAATGAATTACGCGATGAACGTGATAAAGCAAGAGCGGAAAAAACGCAAAGAGAAAAAGTAAAGAAATTCTATAATGACAGAAGAGAAACCGCACAAAACTTAAAACCCGGAGATATTCTCTGGGTGAAAACAGAGAAAGAGATCAGAACCCTTGAAATACTCGGAATAAAAGACGGTATCATTTATTTCGATGATTTCGGTGATATAAGGGATAACCCGTCCTTTTTCAAACCTGTTAACCCGGAAGAAACATATAACAAGGGCGGTATCAGTATTGATGAATTTACGAATAATACCGAGATTAATCTTGTAAAAGAAACGACTCGTAAAATCGATACAAATACCTATAAGAAAGTACCGACTTCCGGTCCCATCGAAAGGAATGAATTCCTGAAGAATGAATATGCAAATAAGATTGAGTCCTTAAGTACTAATTTTTATTTCACATATCAGGATTATAAAGAGATTTCTCATGGCGAAACACCTGACGATTCTCTTGGCGAAACTCAGCCCGAGAATGCTATGATGTTGAATTTTATAAAGAAATTAGAGGCCGAGCATAAAGAAAAAGTTGTGAAACAATTCGAAGAAGGTTTCGCTTCAAAGAAGGAGAAATTATTAAAAGAATATTTAAAGAAGCATAATTATAATAAAGAGCCTTTAGATAAAAATGATAAAACCGTCATTGAGGGAATGAAGGAAGCAGAGAAAGACGCAAGATTTTTTATAAACAGAGATATTTATAAAAAGCTGGAAGAAATCGGATACGATGAACTTAAACCGATTGCAAAGCAGATCATTAAAAAAGAATATGAGCAAAGAGTAAAAGAAATGGAAGATTATACGGCTCGTATGAATAAAGCGATTGCTCTGCACAATGGTCTTGAGCTTCCAAAAGATATGATAAAAGATCTTCAGAAAGAGATTGACCTTCAGGAGAATAATAATAAATTCCACGAAGGCAATAATATCATTAATAATGAAAAGAGTAATCCGTTTGAAAACGCTGCATTGGATAAGGCACAAAGAATCCAGGAGGAACTGGCGGAAGAAGCGCGTAAGCTTTTTGTAATCAAGAAGGAATTAATTCATGATAAGGAACCGAAAAATCAGGAAAAGAATCAGGAAAAAATCGACGGAATTAACAAGGAACTAAGAAAGATTTCTTATCACATTTTCTATATTGATCTGGAAACCGAGAAATTCTTAAATCATAAAACGGATCTGAAACAATATTATCAGAATGTAACTTCTTATCATAAACCGGATGTAAAAAAGAATTTTGCCGATACATTAAATTCCGTACAAGGATTTGTTTCCGGATTTGAGAAAAGAATTGCTCCCTTCAGACGAGCAACTGAAACACTTGAAAGACTCCGGGAACTCAGAGATGAAGTGATTGCAGGAATCACATACAAGATGAAAAAGAATGAGGCAATTCAGGTTATAGAAAAATTAGGCGGTCGTCCGGAAGCGGTATCCGTATACGAGAAACAGATCAGAGAAGCGGAAAAGGCAAAAAACCAGGCAAAAGAAAACGGAAAACCGGGTGAAGGTAAAGAAAATGAAAAAGGGAAACCCGAGATAAAGCCGAAGAACATGATAAAGCCTTAACGGTATAACCGGGATTAAAAGAGTTAAAGGAACTTTAAATGGTTTATACTAAAAGAATAAAAAGAAGCTTATGCTGTCTTTTGACCGTAATGATGGTGCTGATAAACAATTAAGTGCCTGTCGCCTGTGTGGTGGCAGGCTTTTTTTAATTATAAATATTTTTTTGATTTGTTGGACATCCGTTGGACAGGAAGTGATATTTTTATTCGCGGAAAAGAAAAATATGAGATTTTCGCATTCAATATATTATAATGAAATACAAGATATCAATGAAGGCATAAGGAGGCAAATATCATGGACGGCACAAATTTCAACAATAAAAAATTCATTCAGGAGACGGAAGAAGAAAAGAAGATTACGAATGTAAATATCGAAAGTCTTTCCGAAAAAGAAACAACAATGCCTTACAAAGAGGAGAAACTCAAAAGGCATACCGTTAAATTCTCTCCGATTATCGATTTTGAAGATTATTTTGATGATTTAAGCCAATCTCCCCTTATCGCATATGATAAGGACGGGAACTTTTTTGATGAATCAGAAGAAATAAAAGAAGGGCTCAAGAAAGATGGAGCCATGCTTTTTGTGTTTAAAATGGACGACGGTCTTCCTATTGCTTATGAAAACCGCAAAGGACAAATCTTTGTTTCGGATGAACCGATTTCCGCAACCGCGCAGCTTCCCGGAAGTAAATTCGAACCGATGAAATCCGCCCTGCCCGAAGACATAGAAGAAGGTTTGGATGCCGGAAAATTAAATAAAATAGAGGATGAGATTAAAGATCACGACACTATTTTAAATGATCAAACGCAAAAGACTTTAGCTGCAAGATACAGTCAGGGTCTCCGTGATGTGAAAGAAGAGATCAGAAAGCTCGAAAGTGGGTTGAAGAAGCTTCCGGAAGAGCCGAAAGAACCGGATAAAGGCAAAATCCATCCCAAGCCGGATTATGTTCCGAAAAAAGTGCCGGTTCCGAAGAAACCGGAGACACCGGTTGCACCGATCAAACCGAAAAAACCCGTGAAACCGGAACCACCGACACCGCCGTTTGAGATGAAGAAATTAAAACATTTGCAGAAACCCGATAAGCCTAAAAAAAGTGATTATATACGTGATATCGGACAGCCGCCGAAATACAGTAAAGCCGCACAGTTTTTCTCAAGATTATTCAGACGTACCGATTCGGATGATTATAAGAAATTTATCATTTATAAGGGAGAACTTGTCAAAAACGAAGAAGGCTTAAAGAGATATGAAGAAGATTTTGCCAAATATAAGAATCAGGTTCAGCAATACAAAAAACGGGAACAAGAAATCCGGGAATATAACGAAATGCTCGAAGCCAACAAGGATAAATTTGAGGCTTATAACAAGCAAGTCGATGAATATGCTGTTGAAGCCGATAAATATCTGGCCGAGTTAGAGAAATACAATAAAGAATATGCCGAGTATGAGAAAAAAGCAGAAGTATTTAAGGAAGAATTGGAAGTGTATCAGAATACTTCGTTTGCTGATTATATGAAGGCAATGGAACAGTATCAGATTGATTCGAAAAAAGAATCCATGCTCTCTAAAAAATACGGTGCGGATTTGGTGCTTTACGAATCGGATATGAAGCGTTATGAGAAAGAGTTAGAAGAATATAAAGTAAAAAAAGCAGAATACGATAAGACAATCGAGGAATTTACAAAGAAATACGGCACTCCGGAGGAAGCAAGGAAAAAACTTGCGGAATTAAAACAACGCGAAAAGGATCTTAATGAAGATAAAGAATCAGAAAAAGCCCGCTATGATAAGGCAAAAGGTGAAGCTGATAAATATAAAGAAAAGAAAGTGAAATTACAGACAGAAAAAGATAAAAACCTGGAGAACTATAAAAAAATCAATAGTTACAGAAACCATACGGAAGTACTTTTGGAAGGAATATCCAGTGTAATAAAAAACGGAAAAGTAACGAGAGACAATCTCTTCGCAAATACATGGCTTAACAAGAATGCATGTAAAGGGAAGAAACTTAATAATGAGGAAGCAAAAGAAGCACTGTACAATTATCTGGCATGTAAAAAGGCAGAAAGACAGATAGCGACCAGCACAAAGAATTATATGATTTCCAATCCTGCCGCAGAAAATACTGTAATCAGGAATCTGAATGATGATACCTATTCCCTGGAGCTTAAGAATGACAGGAAATTCCAGGAAATCCTTCGTCAGTGGGGAGATAAACCGATTAATCCGGATACCATTGCAAACTATTATTTCTCTCCCAATACTGATATTACGTTCTTAAGACCGGTACAAATGAGAGAATTTAAGGAAATGAAGGATTATCTGCAGGCAAGTTTTGGTGAGAAAGCGATTGGTCAGAAAGATATTGGTGAAGAAGCATTTAATGCATTTCTTAAGTATAAAGTATTGGAAAGAGCTGAATATGTAAACAACACGAATCAAAAACCGATGAAGAACGGAGACATGTTAGCATTACAATCGTATATTTACGGTGAAGGCGGAACCAGAGCCGTCGAACATGATTTCAAAAAGAGAATGGAGGAGATCAGACCGCAATATCAGGAAGCATATAATGAATTCCTTAAAAACCAGAAGGATAAAGAAGCTGCCGTTAAAGACCTTCCCGAAGGTTCACAAAGACTTCTTAACCTGAAAACGGAATATAATTTTAAAGAGTTTTCCGAAGCAATAAAGAATACAAAAGAACGTCTCGTTAAAGAAGGAAAAATAGATATGGACGGAAAACGTCTTGCTCCGAAAAAGGATCCGAATGTAATTAGCGAGTCAGAGAATGTCATTCATGAAGAAAAGAAGCCTAAGGGGATGAAATTATAGTAATGGCAGGAATATGCTTTGACAGGAATACATGGATATGATAGTATTTTGAATGTATCTGAGTTTACATAATTTCCAAGGAGGAAAAAGATGAAAAAGGGTAATTTGATAAGGGGGTTAAGCCTGGCACTTGCAGGTCTGATGATTGTTTCATTGGCCGGCTGTAAGAAAAAAAGTGCTTCGGTTGCCGATGATGCAAAGAAGAATGCGAAAAATGCCGTATTCAAAATGAGTAAGGAAATTACTCCTGATTTTTC
The DNA here is from genome assembly GCA_902789265.1 of uncultured Lachnospiraceae bacterium. Taxonomy (GTDB): domain Bacteria; phylum Bacillota; class Clostridia; order Lachnospirales; family Lachnospiraceae; genus UBA3766. Next base: position 10,334 of record CADANR010000048.1, read on the forward strand.
GCCGACCGGATGCGCCGGAAATGAAAAGAATTTCATTCTGATGCGCACCGACCAGGGCGTGATTCAGTATGCAATCGGCGATAAGGACGGAAATCTGTCACCGTCCGTAACCGTTAATCTTGCATCGGAACAGAATTATATGTCTTCACAGTCGGTAGATCTCGGACCGGACGGTTCGGTATTCGGTATTGACGGTTTGTCTGATTATGAAAACAGCGTGTTTACCTACGATTTGGTTCATTTTTCTGCTGACGGTAAGGAGCTGAAAAGAGTAAGTCTGGAAGGATCTCCTTACGGTCTTACCTGTATGGCTGACGGAACGGTAATTGTTCGTTATGAAGCGGAACTTGATGTATATGATTCCGATCTGAACAAAAAGAAAGTAATTACCAATTCGAATGCAGCCCAGGCCTGGACAAGTATTGTTGCTGACGGCAGTGATTTGCTTTTATTTATGAGTGACGGAAATTCCGTTCATAAAGTGGATCTTGCAAACGGTACGGTCGGACCTTCAATTCCTTATACTGCCAAAATCGGCTCGACATCCGGCGGCGGCGGATATGATTTCTATATTAACGGAACCGGAAACGGGATATCCGGAGTTGATTTAAAGCAGAATAAAACAGTAGAAGTATTAAACTTTATGGATTCCGACATTGATGCAAGTGACTCCGTAAATGTATGTATGTTTGATGCCGAGACCGCACTTATTATGACGGATTACTATGTGGATAATCCCTATACCGGAATTTTCAAAAAGGTTCCGCCGGCAGAAGTTCCCGATAAGGAATTTATCACTCTCGGAGGATTCTATATCAGCCCCGATGCCAAGAAGATTATTTCGAAATTCAATAAGGAAAATTCGAAATATAAGATTCGTGTCGTTGATTATTCCGTATATAATACTCAGGATACTGATTATAAGGGCGGTATAACTGTATTTAAGGGCGATGTTGCTACCGGCAAAATTCCCGATATCATTATGACGGACGGCGTTCCGAATGTGGAATCCTATATTAACAAAGGTCTCTTCGAGGATCTCACTCCGTACCTGGAGAAAGCCGGTATCAACAAGAGCGATTTCCTGGATAACATTGTTGAAGCAGGTTCCAAGGACGGTAAATTATATAATTTAATTCCGTTCTATACTATACAGGGCTTTTTAATCAAGGCAGAGTATACCAATGCGAATAACAGTATAACAATCGATGATTACATGAATCTTGAAAAGAAATACAACTGCGTGGGAACCAGTATTTATTACGCTGAAAAGAGCAATGTTATTGAGCATTCCTTAGGGTTCAATACTGCGGATTTCCTTGATGTGAAAACCGGAAAATGTAATTTCGATTCTGATGATTTCAAGAAGGTTTTGGTATTTGCAAACGAATTTCCTGCAGATAAAGACGAATGCGACAAAAAATTCGGAAATATCACTTATCAGGGTGCTTTTGCAAAGGATGAGATGATACTCAGCAATACCGGAATGAACTCCTTCAGACAGACTTATCGTATAGAGCAGAGCATGTATGGTAAGGAAGCTGCATTTATCGGATTCCCGAATGAGGACGGTGATTCCAAACCGGTTATCACTCCGAATATTTCCGTTGCAATTTCTTCCAAGAGTAAGGAAAAGGAAGGTGCTTTTGAATTCGTTAAGATGTTAATCAGTGAAGAATTCCAGAACCAGGTTGACAACGGTACATCCGGTAATTCCGGTCTTCCCATTCTGAAATCCGCATTTGAGGCTATGGCTGAGACTTCAAAACAGCCGTATTCAATCAAGGATTCTACCGGAGCAATTGTGCCGGTGGATCCGGAACAAAATACGTATGAATTTGGAGGAAAACAATATACTTATCAGGAAATTACCGATGAGCATCTGGAATACTTAAAGAATGTTGCAAAGAGCGCAGATCACGTTCTCTACAAAGAAGATAAGATTTTAAATCTGATTAATGAAGAGGCTGCACCTTACTTTGCAGGACAGAAGAGCGTAGATGAAGTTACAAAGATTATCAACAGTCGTGTAGATATCTACGTTAAGGAAAACCAGTAATTAATATAATAATTTACAAATACTTTTGCCGGGCTTCGAAAGAATGCTCGGCAATTGTATAAAAATAAATTCAATATTTACTTGCATTGAGCAGTATAGTGTGTTAAACTATCAAAGTTGCATTAGATTAAAGAGATGGTCCGCTGTACCTACGGGTTTCAAGAACATCCGATGAAATAAGGAGGCAAAGAAATGAGCGAAATTATCAAAGAGCTCGAGAAAGAGCAGTTAAAAGCAGAAGTGCCCCAGTTTAATGTCGGTGATACCGTTAAAGTTCACGGACGTATCAAAGAGGGTAACAGAGAAAGAATCCAGATTTTTGAAGGTACCGTTATTAAGATTCAGGGCGGTTCCAATCGTCAGACATTTACCGTAAGAAAGACTTCCAACGGTGTCGGCGTAGAGAAGACCTGGCCGATTCATTCTCCTAACGTAGTAAAGGTTGAAGTTGTTCGTCTTGGTAAGGTAAGAAGAGCGAAACTGAACTACTTAAGAGACAGAGTTGGTAAGAAAGCAAAAGTGAAAGAAAAAGTTAATGCATAATTAAGAATCGATTATGTATCACGGGCGGGTTTATAACCCGCCCGTTTTAATATCTTTATAATTCAATTTTGTTGTGATAAAATAAATGCATTAAGCAGCCATAAAGTATTAATAATCATAATACGGTTGGTAACGATAACACATCATATTGATTGGTAGTTTCGGAGGTAATATGAAAAAACGTTTCAAGCACAGAGGTATTGCGATTGTTTTAGCTGCAATTCTGCTCTTTTCCTTGACCGGATCGGCTCCGCAGGGGAGTGATGCGGACGATATGGCAAATAAAGTCGCCAACGCGTTTAATAACGGAATCGGTAAGAAATGGGTGGATTCCGACGTCATCGGAAGAGTGAAAGCATCGGATGAATTTCGTGCACAAGACGATTATGCGGCATATGTCAACAAAGACTGGATTGTGTCTTCCGATGAGTACAGCAGCATTTTCAGACAGACCACGAATGCGGTCTATGAAAAGAAAATGACTGTATTAAAGGAAATGTCTTCAGAAGAAGGAAAAGCTGCGGAAGAATTCAGGAAGTATTATGAACTCGCAACCAACTGGGATGCAAGGAACGAGCAAGGCGTTGCTCCGCTTCAGACCTATCTTCAAATGATTGATGAAATTTCCAGCAAAGAAGAACTCTATGCTTTTATCTGCGACCGTGAAAAGAATCCTGCGGGAATCGCTCCGATTATGTATCAGGGTAACGGACGTTCCGAGAAAAATCCGTCAAAACTGGTTTGTACGCTTGATCTGCCTTCTCAGTTTTTGGGAAATAAGGATTTATATTATAATACATCCACTATTGATTCGGTCGAAAAGAAAAGCCTAAAAGAGCAAGAATTATCCTGTCTTTTGAAACGGCTCGGTTATAACGAAAAAGACACAAAAAAACTTCTCCGGAATAACTATCGTATGGAAAAGAAAATGATGAATTCCGGCGCTGTAGTAAAAGGCGTTACGGTTGATCTCCGTACGATGTCAAGGAAAGATGCCGTTGAAACAGCCGGGAAATATCCGTTGGATGAATATTTAAATTCATTCGGTTTTAAGGATGATATCTCCGTTGATGCGGATAAAAGATATTTAAAGAAACTGGATTCTCTTTGCAGTAAAGCTAATCTGGAAAAGATGAAAGCGATGTTAAAAGTGCAGCTTATGAAGGACAATTATTCGAATCTGGACAGGGATCTCTATGATCAATTAAATGAAATCTCCGAGGACAGAATAGGCCATGCTTTGCAGAAAGAATATTCCGGCGAACGTCTTGAAAATGAAATCTTTTTCACGGAATATCTTGCGAAATCCTATATCTACGGAGCGTTTAACGAATTGTATCTGAATAAGTACTGCACGGATGAAGAATTAAAACGCCTGGAAGATATGGTTGATAAGCTGAAAGACAGTTACAGAGAAATTATAAATGACGAAGAATGGCTTTCCGATGAAGGAAAGGCGGCCGCGACGGAAAAACTCAATAATCTGGTTGCCCATGTGGTCAGACCGGATCAGAGTTCTGTCTATTTTGATGATTTAAATCTGATTTCCGCTGAGGACGGAGGGAATTTCCTGCAGGCGCAGCTTGACCTTCGTTACTTTACGACACGGTGTTCTGCGGCGGAATTGAATGAAGATTATGACAGAAACAGCTGGAATCCGTTAACAGGTGTAAATACGCTTGATGCGAATGCATTTTACATGGCTAACGAAAACAGTATTTATATTTTGGCCGGAATCTGTGATGAACCTTTTTATTATGACGGTATTTCCGATGAGGAACTTTACGGAACCCTCGGAGTTGTGGTCGGACACGAAATGACTCACGGTTTCGATCAGAAGGGGATTCTTTATGATAAAGACGGAATCAATCAGGAATGGTTTCCTTCCGTTGACAAAATGGAGTTTAATAACAGAGTAATGAAACTCCAGAGCCTGTATACCGGACTCAAACCTTTTAATAATTCTTCTTATGACGGAGCCAGAGTTTCTGCAGAGGCAACGGCTGATATGGGTGGCATGAGAATTGCTTTAAATATTGCTAAGAAAAAGAACGATTTCGATTATGATAAATTCTTCAGGGCGTTTGCAGACTGCTGGAAAACAAGGATCACGGAAGAGAGTGAGAAAGTATATTTCGAACGGGATATGCACCCGTTGGCATATTTAAGAGTAAATGTTACAGTCATGCAGTTTGATGAATTCCATGAAACATATGATATCAAATCCGGAGACGGAATGTACCTGGCTCCCGATAAACGTGTAGCGGTCTGGTAAATAAGGAGGATGAAATGAGCGAAGCGGTAATTAAACTTCAGGATGTGAAGAAAACATACGGCAAACACGATGTATTAAAAGGCGTAAATATGCAGGTAAACAAAGGCGATATTTACGGATTGATTGGAAAAAACGGAGCCGGAAAAACAACTATTTTTAAGATGATTCTCGGGCTTTCCACAATGAATGACGGTTCGGTGTCTATTTGCGACAGTACAAATGAAAAAGAGCTTTATAAAAACAGAAACCGTGTCGGTTTCTTAGTCGGTCAGAAGTTCTACGGCTATTTAAATGCCCGTGAAAACTTAAAATATTATGCCACAGCGAAGGGCTTTCACGGAAAAGCGGCAAAAGAGGAGATTGACAGGGTTTTGGAGCTTGTGGAATTAAAGGACGTAAAACAGCCGTTCCGTAAGTATTCTCTCGGAATGCAGCAACGTCTGGGGATAGCAAATGCAATTCTCGGAAGCCCGGAAATACTGATTCTGGACGAGCCTACAAACGGTCTGGATCCCCAGGGTATCGCAGATGTCCGAAACATGGTTCACCGGTTTAACGAAGAGTTCGGAATGACGGTTATTGTTTCTTCCCATATTCTCGGGGAACTGGAACATACCGCACATCGTTTCGGTATTGTTAACGAAGGAATTGTGGTCCGTGAAATCTCGGAAGAAGATTTACGTCAGACAGAACCCGTTGTGGAAATCGCCTTTTCCGATCTTGAAAAAGCAAGAAAGGTTTTGGAAGATGCCGGAATTAA
>CADANR010000049.1 GCA_902789265.1 uncultured Lachnospiraceae bacterium
AGATGAGTATTTCTTAAAAGAAGGGTTAAAAAATTTAGTCGGAACATGGCAGGTGGACTACCTGGTAAACGGCTTCTCAAATGATCTTGCGCACATTCCCGCAGCTGAATTTAAATCAGAGGATGGCAGGGATTTCACGGCAATCACTTACGAATTCTTCGAAGATCACACAATGATAATGAAAGATTCCTCTACAGGAAAAGAGGAAAAGGGTACCTGGGAGCAGACCGGAATGTACGAGTTCCATTACACGTTAAACGGCTTCCTCGACCTTCCGCAGGGAGCGTTTTTAGATGCTGTGGAGAAACTGCAGATGATGCAGGGAACGCATATTGTATTCTCGATTGGAATTCTCGCAGTAGCAATGAAAAAAATCAAAGACGGTGTCATTACTGAGGAAAAGAAACAAGATATCGGCGATATGCCGGGTGATGATTCCATGATGGAAATCGTCGGAAAATATGAGGTTGCCATGGCACTTTCCTTTAACGGAAAATCTTTCGAGCTTATGAGTAAGGATGAGGTGGTAGCAAGCCTGAATGAACGTAAGGAAAAAGGTGAAGTACGCGAAGAGGAATTTCCGATGTTTCTCCAGGCATTTGAGATGCGCAAGGAATTTACGGAAGATCATAAAGTAAGAACTTGGATGAAAATTCCTTCAAATGTGCCGCAGGAACAGATTGATGCAGCCATCGCTTCGGGGGAACTCGGAGAAGTGGTGGACGGCTATTTTTCACCTGAGGAGCCGAAGGAATGGAAGGCAGTGGACGGAAAGTACTACTACAATACCGGTGAGCAGCGCGAGACATTCGGCGAAGTTCAGTCTCCGTGGGATGAGCTTAAAGTCGGCGGCGGAATGATTGAGTACGCAGACGGATCGTTGGTTTTGCAGAAGATTTAATTTAAATGTCGCCAGAGGGACAGTCCCTCTGGCGACATTCATGCAGTTTAATAAAAATGTCACCACAGGGACTGTCCCCGTGGTGACTTTTCCTCTGGCGACAAGGAGACGGTTATGTTCCCATATTATGCAACGAAAGAAAAGTTTATTGATGATTTTGAGCACGGACATTTGATAAGCCATTTGGACGGCGAATTACAACATACGCTGGATGGAAGAGTAGACATTGCGGAAATCGCGTCATGGAGAAATTCCTCCGCGTATGTTTTTATTGTGCTGAATCATCCGGATGTGCCGGATACTATTGAAATCGGGATGGAATATGTGGCCGAGCAGATTCAGGGAGACAGACCAAAAAGGGTAGATGCCGTTCTGGCTGGATACAATTCGGAACATGAAAAATGCATGATTTTACTTGAACTGAAGCAGTACAGTAATTTGGAATACAAAGAGGAGGAACCCGATCAGGATAAGAAATTTGTAAATGTGTGGAGAACTCTTGAAAAGAAATGCAATCCGTTTTATCAAATTGACCAGTACCGGGAAATGATTTCCCAATACAATTCCATGATTTACGATACCGGTGATGTGGAGATTCCGGACGGGATAAAAAAGGACCATATCAAAAGAGTTGTATTCTTTCATAATCTGGATAAAAACAAATTGGATGTCCTGACGAGTAGACAAATCGAGGAAACGGAATATGCCGATGCAGTATTTTTCGAAGGGGAAATCGGTAAATTCAGAAACTATGTGATTGAAAATGTCGGAGCGGACATGGAGAATGATGTTCTGAAATTTTTCAATAAAGGGGAACCGCCTGCCGGGAAATTCGAGGATATATTGCCGGAGATATTCCGCGGGGAATTTGAAAGCGGAAGAAGAGACCAGCGCAAGTGTGCCGAAGAACTGAAAGCGTTAATTGACGGGGAGAGTCGAAAAATCGTTTTGGTGAAGGGCGGTCCCGGAAGCGGAAAAAGTGTGGTGGCCCTGCAACTTTTCAAACATTGCATCGATAGGGGAATCGATGTGAAATTTTTGGTAGGCGGTTCAGCATTTTTAAACTACTTGAAAGTGCCATTAAATGAATTGATTTCAGATGATGTAAGAAGCAGTTTTATGTATCCAAAGTATTGCAAGACCGCGATGGAGGGCGGCGATTTTCCTGAAGTGATTATCTGGGATGAATTACACCGGTCAAAAACAGATGATTTTCATGATGTGTTTCTGAATCAGGATGAGGAAAACAGAGCGAGGTTGTTGATTGCATTTTATGATGAGGATCAGGCTTACTGCAGTGACTGTTTATGCGAGGCGGACCTGCGAACGGAAGGCGTAAATGAGAACGCTGCCTGGGGGTTTGAAACGTATACTCTGGATTCGCAGTTTCGCTGTCATTCGGACCAGGGATACTTATCCTGGTTGGATAGGAAGCTTTACAACAGAGTTTCCGAAATAAAAAGGAGCAATCTGATTTTTGATTTTGATGTAATTGATTCCGAGGAGGAACTGTGCGAAATGCTGAGAGATACTGATTCGCAATATGTAGTTCTCGCGGGATTGCTGGAAGGAGAAAATTCAGAGGTCAAAGACATCATGCTTCATGATTCCTCTGGAAATAATCTGGTCATTCACAGCTATATGAAATTCAAAAACAGTTACCTAGACAGGTACGGGGAGACGCTGCCGGCTGAACGGAGTGTGTTTGTAAAAAATACCGTCATTGAGGAGGAAATGTATTACGGGGATTTGAATTCCATTCACGGTGTGGAAACAGAAAATGCAATTGTTATCATCGGGAATGAACTGATTTATGACGGTAATATGGTTCGGTGTAGTGAGGAAGCTTTTGACAGTGAGAAGTTTAGAAAAAATCTTTTGTGTCTGAGGGGTGTTAATAATTACAGGGGAAGAGATTTAACAGATGAAGAAAAGAACCAGCTTGAGAAATATCTGAAAAACATTTATAAGGTTCTGCTTACCAGAGCGTTTAAGACTTGCAGGGTTTATTGCAGGGATGAAAGATTAAGAGACTTCCTTAAGGAAGAGTAAGATGTCGCTATGAGGAATGTCGCCAGAGGGACTGTCCCCCTGGCGACATTTTTAATTTGGGACCAGAGGGACTGTCCCCCTGGCGACATTTTATTTCGATTTCTTCCGGGTCGATTTCTTCCGTTCCGGTTTCACATCCGCTGTTTCCTTAATCCCCAGAATTTTTGCCATATCCTCGGTGTCGAGACGGGAGCGGTCGATGAGCGCATCTGCCAGCGCTTTCACTTTATCCTTGTTGTCGCGGATAATCTCCTCGGTATAAACAAGCTCGCGCACGAGAATGTCATTCAGGCGCTTGTGGTAGGTCTCAGCGAGGGTGGATTTCATGATGGTTTCAATCGGGAGACTGACAAGGAAGCCCTCCTCCATGCCGTAGCGCGTCAGGATGTCGATGGCAATATCCGTTGCACTTTCCAAATCGTTGGAAGCACCGGTGGTAAGTCCGCCGCCTTTTTCCTCGGCGAAAATAATTTCTGCGGCACGGCCCGCAAGCTTAATCCGGATTAATTTTAATAATTCTTCTTTCGAATAACCGGTTGCGGTTTCGTCGATCCGCTGGCGGACAAGACCCAAGTAACCGCCTCTGGCGATGATGGTCGCATACTCCGGCGTGAAGCGTCCGGGGATAAAATCGTCGCACACGAATCCCATGAACGCATGCCCCGCTTCATGAAGCGCGGTGGTGTAAATGTGGTCCTTTGCGTATTTCTTTTCTTCGCCGTAAACACTTTCCTCAAAGCAGGAGATAAGCAGATCTGCGTTAACCTCAATGCCGCGTTCCGCTGCCAGGCCGACTGCAAGCTCGATGACATTTTCGATATCGGATAAGGATTTGCCGGCGGAAAGATCCGCAAAATCCAGCATGTCGCTTTCCGTGAGAGCATTTAAGTTAAACTGCTTTTCTTTTAAGAGGCCCTGTTTCATCTTAAGGAATGCAACACGCTCGTCCCTGGTCGGCCACTTCATGTAAACTTTCTTGGTGAAGCGCCGGAGCAGTGCATCGTCAAGGTAGATATTTTTCTCTCCCAGACGAGGCTCGGAAGCCGCATTTGTCGCGGCGATTACGAAGACCGGTTTTGCGTGGTTATCAAAGCCGTTCATTTCGGTCATCAGTTCCTTGGTGATTGCTTCGATTCCGCCGTATGCCGCGGGCTTTGCGAAGGCTTCGATTTCATCGATAAAAATGATGCTCGGCGCATATTTGCGTGCCAGGCGGAATACTTCCGAGATGCGCTTGTCACCCATCACGAACTGTGTTCCGGTGGTGCTGATGAAAGGACAACCCGCTTCACATGCCATGGCTCTGGCGAGCTTGGTTTTACCGGATCCGGGAGGTCCGTAGAAAAGGATCCCTTTCGAAATCTGCTGGCCGGATTTGGCATATTCTTCGGGGTCGCGAATGTAGTTGATGAAGCGCCTGAGTTCGCCTTTTGCTTTTTCGCCGCCGACGATGTTGTCGAAACTGTCGCGGTTTTCGGGACTGTCTTCCACAAAAATCTCTCTTGCCTCGGTATCCATGCTTAACTCCAGTCTGAAATCCAGAATCCGAAGTTCAATAATCGCATTTGTAACCCCCGTTTCGGCATCGGTTTCTTCCGAGAAACGATGCGCAATCTCAAAGTTCAGGCGTTTGCCGCGGGAGTATAATTTTTCCAGTTTTTCCGAAAGGAATTTCTCGTAGCAGATGGAATAAAGTGTGCTTACACGGTCCGCAGGTTTCATCTGCTGCGGGAGTTCGATGATTCCCTTCACGCCGTCTTCTAAGAATTCCTGGCGGTCAACGTAATCGATATGGTGTTTGCCGATTTCCATGCAGTAAACATCCGGGTGCTCCTCCTGGGCAAGAACCCATTCCAAAATTTTGCGGCCGCGGGTATTCTTGTAACTTAAGCCTTCCAGCGGAGTTTCCTCTTTGGACTTGGTTTCGCGCATGAAGGGGTCAATTACGATGGCACTGATATTGTGTGCTTTTACCTGTTTGGCAATGTAATCTTCCGCCTTGGATTTTTCCTTTTCGCCGTACGGATAATAGAACTGAACGCGTGATTTGGATGCGGAAAATTTGCCGCGGTCCATGGCGTTGCAGACAATCAGCACCGCCGGTTTTTTCGGCGGAACGGTAAGTTCGTGTACCAGTTCTTCGTCTTCCACGTCGAGCCGGACGATTACGTTTTCTTTGCCTTTAGTGGCTTTTTTGTAATTCTTCGGGTCATCGCCGACGCGCTCGGAGATTTTATAAATCGCTTCTTTGATAAAGTTCTCGCTTCTTGAACCGGCAACACGCGCATCAAGATTGGCGCCCATGTGATAGAGGAAGAGGTACGGGAAGAGGGAGTCATCGAATTCGCACTTGAATTTCAGCTGTTCGCTGATGATTCGCGCACCGTTGTCCATGCCGTTTTTGATGATTGGCACGAGCTTGACGGGGTCAATAAAATCGAATCCGATGATGCTGCCTTTTCTTAGTCTTGACATGATTTCAGGCGGCATGACGGGTTTTCCGGATAAGTCCCTGTCCGATAAAACCGCATCCGAAAGCGTTTCTTCGGACAGTGCGGAGAGGCTCATTTCACGCTTGTCTTCAAAAAAACCTCTGCCGGCATTGGTGGTAAAGATGACCACGGTCTTTGTAAAATCAACGTCAAACTGCGTATACATGTCCCGAAGGTGTCCGCCTTCGAGGATCGAGAGGAACTGGTGGATGGTATTTTTATGCGCTTTTTCGATTTCGTCGAATACCAAAATGGCGGTGGGGTTTTCTTCCACGTACGAGGTCAGTTCGCCGGGCTGGGAATTTTTCCATGTTTTTTCGAAGCCGACCAAACCGTTGAAACTGCTGTCGTGTGCGTATTCACTCATGTAAAAGACTTTATAGGGACGGCCGCTTAATTCCGCGGCGGTCTGGGCAAGATACGTTTTGCCCATGCCCGGAGGTCCGACAAATAAGTAACTGCTTTCGGGACCGGTTAAGTTATTCATATCGCGCAGGGACCCGTCATAAAGGCCTTTTACGAATTTTCTGACGGCGTTGTCCTGGCTGATGACTTTCTTTAAAATGTCCTTTTGGAGATTGGTGTAGCTTTGCGAGATTTCGACGAAGTCCGGTTCATGATTTGCTTTGGCGTCCTTCTTTTCCTGGCGTTCGAATTCCTCGCCCATGTAGGTTAAGCAGAAATCCATAAGATCCGCGCCGTAGACAATGTCACCTTTCTGGCCGTGTTCCTTGAAATAGGTTTCCAGGGCTTTGATAAAGTCGCGGTTGGGGTTGTTCTTGCCGATGGCGCTTTCTAAGTGTTTGGAGAAAAAGAAGTGCAATTTGTCCAATCGAAGCAAAAGGTCTTCTTCGGGGTTGTAGTCCGGAATCATACCGTGGAAGCAATCAAAGGCGACATTGAGAAAATGATCTGCATGCTTTCTTGCCGGGAAATTATTGATTATTCTGGCAGTCAGGCTGAATAACTTTTGTTCTTCTTCTGACAAACCACCCTCTTCTTCCTTTATTTTTTGAAGTTTGAGAAAAAAACCGTAAATGGTAAGGAAACCGTGAATGGGAAGTTCGGGACAAAGGAAATCGTCCATCTCAATCATATTTGCGTCAATGACGGAATTCGGAAGGAAGAAACCGAAATGGTTTGTATGTTTTTCCGTACCGGCAGCGATGATGCCCCATGCGGAATCGTGAACATATTTGATGTGTTTTTCCCTGAAATCGTTGAAAGTAGCCATGTGAATCTCCCCCTTGAAGAAATGATAGCTTGATTATAGCATGATTTGTCACCAGAGGGACAGTCCCTGTGGTGACATTTTGGTTTGGGACCAATGTCGGGACCAGAGGGACAGTCCCTGTGGCGACATTTTTGATTTGGGACCAGAGGGACAGTCCCTGTGGCGACATTTTTGATTTGGGACCAGAGGGACTGTCCCTGTGGTGACATTAGTGGTAGAATAAAAACGGCTACGTAATTAGTTGCGGTGGGGGAATTGTCATGAAAATAAAATGTGAATATTGCGAATCCATGTTTGACGATACGCTGGAAAACTGTCCGGCCTGCGGTGCACCGAACAAAAATGTAAGGCGTAGCACACCGGATCAGCCTACAACCATTGAAGAACTGCAGGAATGGTATCATGCCAAAGGCCTTCCGCCCGAGAACGTGACCAGATTTTTCATTGGAAAAGACATCCGGGAGGCGAGAGCATTCGGAATATACAAGGATGCGTCCAGCGGAAATTTTATTGTTTATAAAAATAAAGCCGATGGTACACGTGCGGTTCGGTACGAGGGCACGGATGAGGCATATGCGGTAAATGAACTGCACACAAGACTGAAGCAGGAAATTCTGGAGCAGAAGGGCAGAAATGTTGCGAATCAGAGGTCCGGAAAAACTGCTCCAAAGCGTCGAAAGAAAAGTTCATCGCTTTCGGCGTTTATCCTGTTCCTGGTTATCATGTTGATTCCGGGCAGTTTGATTGGATATCTGTACATGCAGAAAACACCTGCAAAGCAGGGATACTACATGTGCAACGATGATGATTATTATGAAGGCAAGCTCTTCTATCATTATGGTTCGAACGAATACGGATGGGCTACTTATGATGAAGAAAAAGGTGAGTGGAGAAAGACATCCGTTTATCCTTCCGGGAAACTGGAAAGACAGATAAAGGCGAAGAAGTATTACCTTTCCCCGGAATATGATTCCAAATACGGTGGGACGGATTTTAAGGAAAGTCTTCTATATGAAGATTATCTGAACGGCTTTAACGTATCGCAGGGGTATTATTCATATGATGATAATTACTATTATCATATGAAACCGCAGGATGATGCGGGCTGGTATATCTATGATACGGACGATGACGACTGGAGTTATGTGCCGTTTTCCTCCGTGCCTGCAGAGTTGAAACACCAGTCGGTTGCAAGGGATTTCTGGTATACTCCGACCTGGGATGAAACTACGCAGATTACGGATTTTGAAGAAACGGATGATTATCAGGAATACCAAAGTGATTTGAAGCGCCAGGCGGAAGAGCGGGCAAATCGGGATAATTCATACGATGACGAAGATGATGATTACTCCTGGGATTCGAACGATTCCTGGGATTCCGGCGGAACGGATTGGGACAGCGACTGGTAAAGAGGTGTCACCTGGAGGTCGCCACGGGGACAGTCCCTCTGGCGACATTCCTTTGGTGACATTTTTGATAGGAACCACGGGGACAGTCCCTTTGGTGACATTATGAGGTAAGCAGTATGTATTTCAAAAACGGAAAGATATTTACAGAAGGAAAATTCAAGCCGGGCGGTTTCCTTGTGGAAAACGGGAGATTTAAAGAGATTATAATTAGTAAATCAGATGTTCCCTATACAGGTAGTCAAACAGATTCAGAGTATGTCGACTTACATGGAGCTTATGTAATTCCGGGACTTGTGGATATTCATATTCACGGGGCTGTCGAAGAGGACTTTTCGGATAGCGATGAAACAGGTCTTCACAGGATTGCGGAGTATCTTATGTCGCAGGGCGTTACGTCATTTCTTCCGACAACAATGACAATTTCAAGGGATGATTATTTAAGGGCAGCAGAAATAATTACGTTAACAGATGAAGATAATCCCGGGAGAGAAGCAAGAGTTCTCGGTATGAGAATGGAAGGTCCTTTTTTGTCCGCAGAAAAGAAGGGTGCACAGAATGAGACATTTATTCAAAAACCGGATTTCGGATTTTTTCAGGAAATACAAAAGAAAAGCGGCGGAAATGTAAAAATAATTGATATAGCACCGGAGATTGAAGGGGCGGAAGATTTTATTCGGAAAGTGATTGCAAACTCAAAAGATAGTGTTTCGGAAAAAGATGAGGAATTTAACGAAAAATCGAATAGAACGGTACTCTCTCTTGGGCACTCTGCAGCTACTTACGAGGAAGCAAAGCATACATTTGAACTTGGTGCCGGTCATGTAACACATTTATTTAATGCCATGAATTCCGTTCATCACAGACATCCCGGAATGATTCCTGCCGCGGCGGAAAATGGGAAGGTGACAACAGAGATTATCGCTGATGGAATCCACGTACATGAAAGCATGGTTCGTATGGCATTCAAATTGTTTCCGAACAGGATTTGCATCATATCGGATGCCCTTCGCTGTTTAGGCGTTCCGGACGGAGAGTATATGTTGTCCGGACAGAAGATTATAAAAAACGGTGGCGTAGCCAGACTCGAGAATGGTACATTGGCCGGTGCGGCAAGCAGTGAATATGACGGGATGTTAAACTTAATCCGGTTCGGGATTCCGGTGGAAGAAGCCATTCTTGCAGCAACGAAAGTTCCGGCAGATATTATAGGAAATAAGGATATTGGTGCAATTGAAGCCGGAAGGTTTGCAGATTTTGTAGTTTGTGATGAAAATTTAAAATTGAAAGAAGTTTATGTTGGCGGGGTAAAATAAAAAATGTCACCATGGGGACAGTCCCAGTGGTGACATTTCGGTTGGGACCAGAGGGACAGTCCCACTGGTGACATTGGAGGAGAATCATGTCGGTTATAGCAGCTTTTATGGTGCCGCATCCACCCTTAATCGTTCCGAATGTCGGACGCGGAGGGGAAGCACAGATTAAAAAAACAACAGATGCTTATGAACGAGTTGCGAAAGAAATTGCAGATTTAAAACCTGATACAATTGTAATTTCGAGTCCGCACAGTGAAATGTATTACGACTATTTTCATATTTCACCGGGCGAAGGTGCGAAGGGATCTTTTGCCAGATTCAGAGCTCCAGAAGTAAAGTTTGACGAGAAATACGATTTCGAACTGGTGGAAGAAATCTGCGAATTATCGAGGAAAGAAAAATTGCCGGCGGGAACGAAAGGTGAATTGGATAAAGACCTGGATCACGGAACAATGGTGCCGCTTTATTTTATCAGGAAGTATTATCTTGACGGAAGGATTGTTCGCATAGGCCTCTCCGGACTTCCTTATGAAATGCATTATAAACTTGGAAAACTGGTGCAGAGAGCAGCAGATAATCTGGGTCGCAAGATTGTATATGTGGCCAGTGGTGACCTGTCTCATAAATTGCAGGAGTACGGGCCTTATGGGTTTGCCAAGGAGGGACCGGAATATGATGCCCGGATAATGGATGTTTGTTCAAGGGGCGCATTTAAGGAACTATTTGAATTTGATGAAGGATTCTGCGACAGAGCAGCGGAGTGTGGCCATCGTTCATTTGTGATTATGGCAGGTGCTTTGGACGGAATGGAGGTTACTGCAACTCAGTATTCGCATGAGGACGTAACGGGTGTCGGATATGGGATTTGCAGTTTTTACCCGAGGCAGTGATTTTTGATGTCACCAGGGGGACAGTCCCGGTGGTGACAAATGAAAATGTCACCAGGGGGACAGTCCCGGTGGTGACAATGGAGGAAAGAAAATGGATGAGTACGTAAAACTTGCGAAGCAGACAATTGAGACCTATATAAAAGAACACAGAAAAATAGATCTCCCGGAGAACTTGTCGGATGAGATGCTGAGTCGGCGTGCGGGTGCGTTTGTTTCAATTCATAAAGGTGGCAGTTTGCGAGGATGTATCGGAACAATTCTTGCAACGACGGATTGTGTCGGAGAGGAGATTATTCAGAATGCAATCAGTGCATCGACAAGAGATCCGAGATTTCCGGCAATCACGGTAGATGAGTTGTCAAAACTTGAGATTTCCGTGGATGTACTTGGAGAACCGGAGGATATTTCTTCGCCGGATGAATTAGATGTAAAACGATATGGCGTGATTGTAACGAAGGGCTTCAGAAGGGGGCTTCTTTTACCGGACTTAGAGGGTGTGGATACCGTTGAGGAACAGGTTGCAATTTCCAAATATAAGGCGGGAATCGGGCAGGATGAGGAAGTGAGCTTGCAGAGATTTGAGGTAATCAGACATCACTGATAAATGTCACCAGAGGGAACAGTCATTAGAGGGAACTGTCACCAGAGGGACAGTCCCCGTGGTGACATTAAGGTAAAGTAAAAAGGACTCGTGAGAGTCCTTTTATTGTTGTTGATGATTATCTGCAAGTGCCATTTCCCATAACTGAATCATAGTACTTTTTCCATTGCCAAACGGAGGCGGAGCCTGCGAATAAGCGGGTTGTACAGGTGCTGTATTATTCATTGTATTTGTTGCAGGAGGTGTTACCGGCTCATCAAAAACTCCTGTCAGTCTTGTTGCGGCGCAAATTGTAACCAAGTCTCTTGCATGTGCTGTCGGAGTGAGATAAGGACCGAAATTCCAGATTCCGTAAATCATAATTTTCTCCTTCCCCTGAAGTAAAATTCAACATTATTTCTCATATATAGTATTCTTCGTGAAGGGGTTATTTCCTTTTTCGGTTTTGTAAATGTCACCAGAGGGACAGTCCCCGTGGTCCCAAGGATAATGTCACCAGAGGGACAGTCCCTCTGGTGACATGCTAAAGGAAAAACGTAAAAATGCATATTTCACGGAAACTCATGTTATAATCAAAAAGCGTCAGAGATAAATTTTCATCATTACCCATAAAATTTTCAAATTCCATTCGTATCTTAAATCGGATGCATCAAATAAGAGAAAAAATTGTCATATATCAGGAGGAAATAAAAATGTCAAAGAAATCAATCATCAGCATAATTTTACTTGCAGTACTTGTATTTGGTTTGGTCGGTTGCACCGGCACCCGGACTACGCCTCAGCCGGTTGTATATCAGCAGCCTTTCCCGAAAAAGGGAATCATCGGCGGAATCGAATATTCCATTACACCGGATGCAGGGTATTACAGAAAAAGTAAAACGGCGGGATATTTTATCGACACGCTTGATGAACCGAATGCACCATATATGTTCTTTATTACCAGTGGCGAAAAGCCGACCACGGGATATGGCGTGAACATTGTTAATATCGAAATGGATGATCAGAACAACATGGTCGTTACTGTGGAATTTACGGAACCAACAGACAAGAATGTAACGAAGGAGAAGACGAATCCCACCACATGTCTTTCCGTTATGCCGCCCTACCCTGCGGATGTTGTCATTCAGCTTACAAACGGTGACATGCTGAAATATCTCGAAGACTAAGAAAAAATTCATACATATCATTGCCCGATGCACTTTTTTCACATGATTTTTGGTATAATGAGTGCATCGGGTTTTTAAATGTCACCAGAGGGACAGTCCCCATGGCGACATTAAAAAAACGTCACCACAGGGACAGTCCCTGTGGTGACATCCGGGGATAAGGGGGAAACAATGAAAGAACGAATTATACTTGCAAACGGGGCCGGCGGCAGTGAGCTTTTAAAAAGTCTTGCAAAGCACGCTGTCAACTGCTTTAATCTTCGCATTCTGTCATCTATCGAGCTGGCACGTTACGTCTTAACGAAGTCCGGCGTGACAATAAAAGAAGGCTTTATCGATGCAACGGAGGAACGCGTTTATACTGTAAAAGCGCTCGCGGGTGAAACATATTTCGGCAAGGTTACATACAATGATGTAATTCGGATTTCCGATGCAATCCGCCAGATCCGAAGTCTTGCAATCGATGAGAGCCGGATTCCTTCCATTCTGGGAAAGGGCATTTTTGA
>CADANR010000050.1 GCA_902789265.1 uncultured Lachnospiraceae bacterium
AACAATTATAAAATCTGGTTGGCTCATTATTGTACACAGACTGATTACAAAGGTAAATATGATCTCTGGCAAAGTTCCAGTAAGGGACGTATCAGTGGGATTAGCGGTAATGTGGATATCAATACCAGTTATTTAGGATATTAATATGATTTTGACAATCATTCTGGGGATCCTCTGGCTGATGGTTATTCCATTCGGCTTGGGGATTTTCCCCTGCTCTTTATTACCAAAAAAATACCGTTCGCCGGGAATGATTTTCGTGGTGGGCTATCTGATTATGATGGCCCTGTTTGAGTGCGAATATCTCCCGGCTTTGTTTTTGGGAATGAGCTTTAAGACATTGTGTTTAATCTTCAGACTCAGTATCGGATTCCTTTCCCTGGCATTTTATATTCTCGGGTTTAAGGATTTCAAGAGTATTACATTTCCGAAGATGCACCCGTTTTTTGTAGCATTTACCCTGCTTGTCATTCTGCAGTGCGTCGCGAGATGGTTTCAAGGTGTAACGGACGGCGATGATGCTTTTTTCTTAGGTACCGCAGTCAATTCCTATTTTGGGAATTCCATGTACGTATTGGACCCGTACACCGGATTTGAGACGGGACTTGATGTACGGCATGCAATTTCCCCGGGCGGTGTTTTTCTTGCATATCTTTCCAACTGTATTAAACTTCATCCGGCCATAACGGCGCATATTATTTATGCAGATATTCTGCTGGTTCTTCATTACATTGTTTACTATGCAATCGGCAGGGTGTTGTTTGAAAAAAAGGAAGAAAATGCGGCTCTTTTTGCCTGCTTTATCTGCATCTTTGATGTATTCGGAAACATTTCCCTTTTTACGAGTGCGACATTTTTGCTTACCAGAACCTGGCAGGGAAAAAGTGTCATTGCAAATCTTTGTATCCCGTTTGCGTTTTTCATTCTTCTGGTTTTGATGAAAGAGGAAGAAACCAATAAAATGTGGAAAGCAAAAAGGTTATTCTACGGTATCATGGTAGCAGTAACAATGCTTGCGGCACTTACAAATGCCACAACGGGAGCACTTCTGTTACCGCCGATGTTTTTAATCGGTGCCGTATTTGTAAGCATTGGACGAAGGAAAATATCGCCGGTAATTGCTACATGTATCGCAGCGGTCCCAATCGGAATACTGGTATTGCTTTATAAACTGATTCTTTAGGAGGTCGGAATGGCAGGTTATTTCAAACAATCATTGGATACTGTTCTGGCTTTCGGCGGGAACGGACTTTTACTTTTATATTTCCTTGCATCCGTAGTATTTCTTCTGGTAACGGAGAAGGAGAAAGGAATCCGGAAACTGATGGCGGAATATCCGATTGCAATCCTTCTCATTTTCTTTGTTCCGCTGTTTCCGTATCTGGTTTGCACGGTATTTCATGAGCAGGAAACCTTTTACCGGTTTTTATGGCTGATTCCGATGAGTGCGGTTAGTGCTTATGCGACAATCTGCTTTTTGGAAAAGATTAAAATCAAATGGCTGAAATTTGTGCTTGGTACCTTTGCCATGGTTTGTGTGGCAATCGGCGGAAATCCCGGATATCAAAGCCAGGTTATGATTCCGGCAACAAATGCATATCAGATTCCCGGGCAGGTGATTGAATTATGCGATGCCATGAATGTTCCGGGAAGAGAAGTGGAA
The DNA here is from genome assembly GCA_902789265.1 of uncultured Lachnospiraceae bacterium. Classification (GTDB taxonomy): domain Bacteria; phylum Bacillota; class Clostridia; order Lachnospirales; family Lachnospiraceae; genus UBA3766. The sequence goes on from CADANR010000050.1 coordinate 1,664, forward strand.
GCAGTATTTCCGCATGAACTGGTACCCTATGTGCGTCAGTACACACCGTATATCAAGATGCCGTACGGATATGAAACACTGGTTGCCAGATGGGGCTTTACGGATGATCTGGAATACGAAATGTTAAATGATGTTTCAAATACCGAAAACCTTACCAATCTCGCAAGGGAGAGAGGCTGCCACTATATCGTTTTAAACAAAAATCACTATGTGGATAAGGACCTTACGGAATATGGATTTGAGTACTTCTATGAAACGGAAGGATATATTGTTTATGTGGACTCTTCCAATGTACCGAAATGTTGATAAAAAAGCCTATTTATGATAGAATTTATTGTGTATGCCTATGCGTGGAAAAAGTTTTTTGAAGCAAAAACCGTCCCGCAGGGCTATTCGTGTTGTCTGTAAGTTAAGAATACTATAAAAGTAAGGAGAGTAAGAACATGAGAACATATCTGGTTACAGGAGGCGCAGGATTTATCGGATCCAATTATATTCACTATATGTTTAAGAAATACGGGGATGAAATCCGTATTATCAATGTGGATGTATTAACCTATGCCGGAAACCTGGAAAATTTAAAGGATATCGAGAAATTGCCGAATTATACTTTTGTGAAAGCGGATATCACCGATAAAGAAGCGATTACAAAGATTTTTGAAGAAAACGATATTGACCGCGTGGTTCATTTTGCAGCGGAATCCCATGTGGACCGTTCCATCAAGAATCCCGAAGTATTTGTTAATACGAACGTATTAGGTACCGCGGTCATGTTAAACTGCGCGAAAGCCGCATGGGAACTTGAAGATGGAAGCTTTAAGGAAGGAAAGAAATTCCTTCATGTTTCCACGGATGAAGTGTATGGTTCCCTTCCGGATGATCCGAATGCATACTTTTATGAGACATCCCCGATTGATCCGCACTCCCCTTACTCTTCCAGTAAGGCAAGCTCCGATCTTTTGGTAAAGGCTTATATGGATACCTATAAATTCCCGGCGAATATTACGAACTGTTCCAATAACTACGGACCTTACCAGTTCCCCGAGAAACTGATTCCGCTTATTATCAATAATGCGCTTCAGGGTAAGAAACTTCCCGTTTACGGAGACGGAAAGAATGTCCGTGATTGGCTCTATGTTATGGATCATGCAAAAGCAATCGATATGGTTCAGGAGCAGGGAAAATTATTCGAACGCTACAATATCGGCGGTCACAATGAAAAGCAGAATATCGAAATCATAGAGATTATCTTAGATACCCTTCAGGAAATGCTTCCGGAAGGAGATCCCAGAAAAGCATATATTAACAGAGAACTGATTACTTATGTAACGGATCGTAAGGGACATGACAGAAGATATGCAATTGCGCCCGATAAGATTAAAAAGGATCTCGGCTGGGAACCTGAAACCATGTTTAAGGACGGTATCCGTTTAACCATCCAATGGTATTTCGAGCATGAGGACTGGATGAAGAATGTTACCAGCGGAGATTATCAGAAATATTATAACGATATGTATCAGGGAAGATAAAAAAGGAGTTTAACATGAAAGGAATTATACTTGCCGGAGGTTCCGGCACCAGATTATATCCGCTTACAAAAGCAATTTCCAAACAGATTATGCCGGTTTATGATAAACCGATGATTTATTATCCGTTATCCATTCTGATGCTTGCGGATATCAGAGAGATTCTGATTATTTCCACACCCAGGGACTTGCCGGTGTTTCAGGATCTTTTCGGAGACGGCAGTGATCTCGGCCTTTCCATGGAATATGCCGTGCAGGAATATCCCAGAGGCCTTGCGGATGCGTTCTTAATCGGAGAAAAATTCATCGGGGATGATTCCGTTGCATTGATTTTAGGCGACAATATTTTCTACGGTCAGAGCTTTTCGAAAGTACTCAGGGAAGTGGCGGCAAGAGAAAAGGGTGCCACCATTTTCGGATACTATGTAAGGGATCCCAGAGAGTACGGTGTTGTAGAATTTGACGAAAATGGAAAAGCCATTTCCATTGAGGAAAAACCGGAACATCCGAAGAGCAATTATGCGGTTCCCGGACTTTATTTCTACGACAATGATGTTGTGGAAATCGCGAAGAATGTAAAACCTTCCGCAAGAGGGGAAATCGAAATTACCAGCATCAACAATGAATACTTAAGAAGAGGAACGCTTCATGTAGAACCGTTAGGAAGAGGCTTTGCATGGCTGGATACCGGAAATCATGATGCGCTTCTTGATGCTTCCGATTTCGTATCCGCATTCCAGAAACGTCAGGGTTTATATATTTCCTGTATTGAGGAAATTGCATACAAGAGAGGTTTTATCAGCAAAGAGCAGCTCTTAAAACTTGCAGAGCCATTAATGAAGACTGCGTACGGGCAGTACCTAAAAGACATAGCTGAAGGTCTGTAGAATGGTTTCATATTCAGAAAAAAGCATTTAAAGAAAAGCAGTTTAACCAAATGATATTTTAAACAATAATCAAAAAGAGGAAATAAAGATGGGAAAATTAACGGTTGAAACATGTGAAATTGAGGGATTAAAAGTAATTACCCCGCAGGTCTTCGGTGATAAAAGAGGGTATTTTATGGAGACCTATCAGGCAAATGATTTTAAGGAAATCGGAATTGATCTTCCTTTTGTTCAGGACAACCAGTCCGCGTCGAAAAAAGGGGTATTAAGAGGTCTTCATTTCCAGATCAATTTCCCGCAGGACAAACTGGTTCGTGTGATTAAAGGAGAAGTATTTGATGTGGCGGTTGATATAAGACCGGGCTCAAAAACATACGGCAAGTGGTTCGGCGTGGTTCTTTCCGATGAAAACAAAAAGCAGTTTTTCATTCCGAAGAATTTTGCACACGGTTTTTTAGTTCTCTCCGATTATGCGGAATTCTGTTATAAGTGTACCGATTTTTATCATCCGAACGATGAAGGCGGAATTGCATATGACGATCCCGCAATCGGAATTGAGTGGCCGATTCCGGAAGGAATGGAATTAATTCTTTCGGAGAAAGATACCAAATGGGGCTCCATCAACGACATAAAAAAGGATCAGTAATACCGGATGTCTAAAGCGATTACAAAGGAAAAAAAGAATACTCCTCTTCCGAAGGGTGCCGGAATTGCAATCGGGATAGTAATTGATTTGATTTTTATTGCTGTCATTCTGTTCCATCACAATCCCTTTGCCGTGCAGAAGGAAGAACTGATCAAAAAGGCCATTGCGATAGCAATGGTCCTTAGTGCGCTTACGGCTTATATCGGATTATATGATAAAATCATGAGCCTGCCGAGAGAATTATGGGCGAGCCGTGAACTGATCTGGAAACTGGCAAGGAATGATTTCAAGAAACGTTATGCCGGTTCCACGATGGGACGTGTATGGGCATTTATCCAGCCGGTAGTAACCATCGCAATGTATTACTGCGTATTCGGTCTGATTTTTCCGACCAGGGCCCAGCTTGCCGCAAGCGGAATATCGGCACCTTACGTACTCTGGCTGACCGCCGGATTAATTCCCTGGTTTTATTTCTCGGAAGCACTGGTCGGCGGAATGAATGCTTTGATTGAGTATAACTATCTTGTAAAAAAGGTCGTTTTCAAAATCAGTATATTGCCGATTATCAAGATTATCGCGGCAACCTTTATTCATGCATTTTTCGTGCTGGTTATGCTCATCCTGTATTTCATATACGGCTATAAACCGAGCCTTTATTTACTGCAGATTGTATATTACAGCTTCTGTATGTTCTGCTTAACACTTGCGATTTCCTATTCCACATGTGCCATTGTGATATTCTTCCGTGATCTTTCCCAAATTACCGGAATCTTCTTACAGCTTGGAATGTGGGGAACTCCGATCCTTTGGGAGATTGGCGTAATCCCCGAGAAATACCGTATTATTTTTAAACTGAACCCCGTTTTTTACATCATTAACGGATACCGCAGTGCGATGTTTGAAAAAGAATGGTTCTTTGCGGACTTTTATTCCACCATGTTTTTCTGGATTATTACCGCGATTATTTTTGTAATCGGCGCACTGATTTTTAAACGCTTAAAACCGCATTTTGCGGATGTTTTATAAAGGACGAAAATGGAAGAAAATACAGCTATTTCGGTCGAACATGTCAATAAAATATATAAGCTTTATCCGAAGCCCATGGATCGTGTCATCGACACGTTTCATCTGATGCCCTGGAGAAAATACGGGGAACATGCGGCATTAAAGGATGTTTCTTTTACCGTAAACCGCGGAGAGACGGTCGGAATCATCGGAACGAACGGATCCGGTAAGTCCACCATTTTAAAAATCATTACCGGTGTTTTGCATGAAACGAGCGGCAGTATACAGGTCAACGGCCGTATTTCCGCCCTTTTGGAACTCGGTGCCGGATTCAATGCGGAATATACCGGTATGGAAAATATTTACTTAAACGGTACTATGATCGGATTCTCCAAAGAGGAGATTGATGCGAAATTACAGGGAATTCTGGAATTTGCGGATATCGGAGAATTCGTATACCAGCCGGTTAAGACGTATTCCTCCGGTATGTTTGTCCGCCTTGCGTTTGCAATTGCCATCAATATCGAGCCCGAAATCCTGATTGTGGATGAGGCATTGAGTGTTGGTGACGTTTTCTTCCAGGCGAAGTGTTACCGCAAATTCGAAGACTTTAAAAAAATGGGTAAAACAATTCTGTTTGTAAGCCATGACTTAAGCAGTGTTTCCAAATACTGTGACAGGGTTATTCTTTTAAACCAGGGCGTGAAACTCGGAGAGGGTTCTCCGAAGGAAATGATTGATATTTATAAACAGGTGCTGGTGGGACAGTATAATGCGGACGGTGATTCCGAAGAAGAAACAAGAAATGCAGTCGAAGCGGCTCTCAGTAAGGGATTAAATCCGGAGACTTTGGAATACGGCTCGAAGAAAGCGGAAATTTCAAAGGTAAGGGTTACGGATGAAAAAGGCCGTGAGACGAATGCCATTATCAAGGGATCCGAATTTACGGTTCACATGGAAGCGGACGCATTCGAGGAACTGCAGGCTCCGATTTTTGCTTTCTCCGTAAAGAATGTCCGCGGAACGGAGATTACCGGAACCAATACCATGTTTGAAAAGACCTTTCTGGAACCCATGCATGCGGGCGAGAAAAAAGAAATTACATTTAAGCAGCGAATGACCTTACAGGGCGGTGAGTACCTTTTATCCTTCGGTCTTACGGGATACGAAGGAAACGATTTCACGGTATATCACAGGCTCTATGATGCGATTAATATTACGGTGGTATCGGATAAGGATACGGTCGGATTCTACGATATGGAATCTAAGGTCGAAGTAAAAAATATAAGCAACACATGGACACCCGTGGTTGTGGAAAAAGATGAGGAAAGCAATGGCGGAGACGAAGACGGTCGGAAAAATCATATTGGATGAAACCTTCTATGAAGGTGTGGACCGCTATTCCGACGGGGATATCGAAGACGAGCTTTTGCAGATTGCAAAAGACTATTCGCCATCGGAGTACCGTACGGTTACGGAAGTAAGAAAAAGCTGGCCGGTGCTTTATCATTTCTCGCCGTTTCGGACCAATATTGTGGAATGGCTTCCGATAAAGAAAACCGACAAAGTTTTGGAGGTCGGATCGGGGTGCGGTGCAATTACCCCGGCTCTGGCAAAGAAGGCGGGAAGTGTTACCGGAATCGATTTGTCCGAGAAGCGCAGCATGATCAATGCACATCGCTTAAAAGATGTGGATAATGTAACGATTAAAGTCGGGAATTTTAAAGACATCGAAAAATCACTGGATTCCGATTATGATGCCATCATGTTGATCGGCGTTTTTGAATATGCATTCGGTTACATGAATTCCGATACGCCCTACAAGGATTTTTTAAACATCCTTTTAAAACATTTAAAACAGGGCGGCAGACTTTATATCGCAATTGAAAACCGGATGGGATTAAAATATTTCGCAGGCTGCACGGAGGACCATGCGGGACGCTATTTTGAAGGTCTGGAAGGTTATCCGAATAAAGGTGTTGCAAAGACATTTACAAGAAAAGGCCTGGAAAAGATATTTGCATCCTGCGGCGTGAAGGAATACTCGTTTTATTATCCCTACCCGGATTATAAATTTCCGCATACGATTTACTCGGATGAGTATCTTCCGAAGAAGGGAGAACTCCATGACAATATCCGGAATTTCGACCGGGAGCGCATGCTTTTAATGGACGAGACGAAGGTATTCGATACGATTCTCGAGGAAGAGGAATTTCCGTTATTTTCGAATTCCTATCTGGCGGTAATCGGTCCCGGAATGCAGCAGAAAATGGTGAAATATTCCAATGACAGGGATGACTGTTTCGGGATTGTCACAACAATTGAAAAAGACGAGAAAGGCTTCTTTGTGACGAAGCGCGCCACTACGGAAGAGGCAAAAGAACATATAAAGAATATTGAGAATGCATATGAAGCATTAACCAAACGTTTTACGGGATGCAGTATTGCATTTAACAGATGCGAAAGGCTTTCCGAAGATACACTGAAATTCGAATTCTTAACCGGAACACCGCTGGAGGAACTCCTGGATCATTGTATTGACGCCGGAGATAAGGAAGGCTTTTTAAAACTTTATGAACGGTATGCGGGAATTGTATCCTATCATGAAGACGTGCCGGTAAGCGATTATGATTTAATCTTCCAAAATATTCTGGTGGACGGTGCGCACTGGACGGCAATCGATTACGAGTGGACCGAAAACGAAGTCATTCCTTCTGCGGAAATCATGGAAAGGGCACTCTGGTGTTATATTCAGGGAAATTCCAAACGGGAAATCTGTAAGGAATGGTGCAACGTTTCCGAAGACTTCGGATCAATTATTCAAAGGGAACGGCGTTTTCAGGCCCGTGTGCAGGGGAATCATCCGGCACTCAGTGTGATTCGTCATGTCATCGGGAAGCCTGCATTTTCGCTTGACTATATGCGGGAAGAATGCGGCAAATATGACGGCTGTATCCAGATTTACGAGGATTTCGGAAACGGTTTTTCGGAAAGTAATTCTTATTATATTTCCGATTTTCATCAGGTCGGAAAGGAAATACAATTTTTGATTCCGTTAAGGAAAGGATTGAAAAAACTCCGTATCGATCCGGGAAACAAACCTGCTGTTATACTGGTCAGACAAATCCAAATTGATACCGTGGATTTAACGGATTACGCGCTGAAGAAAAATTTCGCAAAGCATGATACGAACGGAAAGAGACTGGGTGCGAACGGATTCCTTTTTACGAATAACGATCCGCATTTTGCATTTGTATTTCCGAAGCAGATGGCGGAGTTCCTGGGAAAGGACACTCCTCTTACCGTGTCTTTAAGAATCGAACAGCTCTCGGAGGAAGCGGCGAAATATCTTGGCTGATTGATTCGTGAACAGCCCGGGAAAACATATTGGTTATTTTTGATTACATACTTGCATAAAGAAACTTGAATAAATGGGTGCAATAAAAAAACTGGCAAGGAGCATCATGATTGCTCCGAGAAAAAAAGAATATGAAGACCGTCTTAACTTTTTAAGCAATTCCTTTGATGTATACATGCAGCAGCAGGAAGCGGAACTGGAAGAAAAAGTCCGGAATGAAAAAGAACTGCATCTTTCATCGGAAATTCGTGAACTCGAAAAAGGAATTCAGAACGGTAATGCGGATGTAGTGATTTATGCTTCGGTTCGGGGCGTTCTTTCCAAAACGGCCGAATGGGAAATCATTAAAGCGTTTGAGGAGCATCCTGATGTACTTATGATTTATGCGGATGAGGACTGCGTGATTGCACCGGATTCCGAATGGGAAGCTTTAAAGAAAAACGGAATTAAAGTCAGCAAAAGAAGCAATATCCGTTTTAAACCGGTTTATTCACCGGAGACTCTGCTTTCTTACAACTATACGGCGAATTTGGTTGCATTCCGGAAACAGGCATTTGAAATGTATCCCGGAAAGGAAGGCGAGAGCATTTATGAGTACCTCCTTCGCAATCTTTACAACTTCAGTGAAGATACGGTATATCACCTTCCGTTGATTCTGCAGCATGTACATCGCCTTCCGGAAGAAGAGCCGATTGTATTTGAAGAGGGAGATGCAAAGAAAAAAACAGAATTAATCAATGCAGCGGGAAGTACGGATTCCCTGCGGGTTGAATTTAAGCAAAGTCTGTTTCAACCGGACTATATGTCAAAAGAAGATTTGGAAAGAGTGTATCCGGTATATCCCGTAAAAGAGGGAACGGTTCTTTCCGTAATCATTCCGTCGAAGGACAATCCCGATGTACTGCTTCGCTGTATTACATCCCTGCATTTTAAAGAGCAGCCGTTTGAAGTGGAAATCATCGTTGTGGATAACGGAAGTAACGATGAAAACAAAAAAAGAATCGAAGAAGCATCCGTAAAGGAAGGTTTTACCTATATTTACGAAAAAGAAGAATTTAACTTCTCCCATATGAACAATGTGGGGGCACGTCATGCAAAAGGAAATATCCTGCTTCTTTTAAACGATGATATGGAAATGGCAGCCGCGGATTCCCTGGAAAGGATGGCAGGACAGCTTTTCATTCCCGGAGTCGGAACCGTGGGCGCAAAGCTTCTTTATCCGGATTCCTCGATTATCCAGCATGTCGGAATCACGAATGCAGTGGACGGCCCGGTTCATAAATTCATCGGAAAAGACGACAGGGATAGGACGGATTATTTAAGAAACCGTTTTGTGCATGACTGTATCGGTGTGACCGGTGCCTGTCTGATGATTAAGAAAGAAGACTATGATGCAATCGGCGGCTTAAAAGAAGAACTCAGGATTGCCTACAATGATGTGGACGTTTGCTTCACTATCCGGGATTTAAAAAAGAGAAATGTTTTAAGACCGGACTGTGTTTTTTATCATCATGAATCGTTAAGCAGGGGAGCCGATCATCTTTCGGAAGAAAAACTGGAGCGTCTGTCCAAAGAAAGAAAAATGTTATACACGCTCCACCCCGATATTTACAATATGGATCCGTATGAGTCCGCACCTGCGGCAGGCGGTTCGGAACTCGGGTTTGATGCGGAAAATAATTTCTTAAGGAAGAAACCGAAAGAGGAATGTCCGAGACCGACGGACTTCGATTACCGCAAATTCCCGGAAGGAATTATCGTACATTTCGACCGGCTGGAGAAAGAAGAATTTGCCAAATCCTGCGGCGAGGAATTCTTTGTGCTGCAGGGGTATCACGTGGTACCGATGATTGACAATATGCGTTTCCGTTTTTCCATGGTATTTGAAGGAAAGAAAGGAAAGTATGTCATGCCGATGCCGGAATTCTTAAGAACCAATCTGGAAGGCACGTATCAGGGTGCGACAAATCTGCAGTTATCGGGATTCTGCAATTTTGTTACCACAAGCGAACTACCGCCCGATACCTATGAAATCGGAATTTATGCGGATGACGTTTTGAAAAAACTGTATCTCTATCAAAGAACCGGTGAGAAGATTGTAATGGAAGAGCCGGACGGAAACAACGCATAGAAAAGATACTGAAAAAAGAGAAGAAACAAAAGAATTATAAAGAATAAAGAGAATAAACAAAGGATTCCGAATGGACGAAAAAGAGGAACTGCTATATTTAAGGCAGCAGGTAAAAAAATTAAAACAGGAAAACAGGGAACTTGCTTCCAAACTTGCTTTGACCGAGACTTCAAAGAAGGAAACGGAGGAGAATCTCTACCGAATTAAGCATTCCTTTGCGTGGAAGCTTTCCAAACCCTTAAGACTTGCAAGAGTCGGAATTGCTAAGCTTGAATGCTACCGTACCCCGAAGAATATTATGGAGCGGGCGGACTATAAGAAACGTCTGAAACGGGCATATTCCATTCTCGGGACGGATTCCTTTCCGTCGGATGAGGAAAGAAAACGCCAGGAGAATACCACGTATGAAAAAAAGATTACTTTTTCCGTACTGGTTCCGCTTTACAATACACCGGAAAAATTCCTGCGCGATATGATAGACTCGGTAAAATACCAGACCTATCCGGACTGGGAGTTATGCCTTGCGGACGGGTCCGACGCAGAGCATTCATATGTCGGAGAAATCTGTAAAAAATATGCCGAAGAGGATGCAAGAATCCGTTATCAGAAACTTGCAAAGAATGAAGGGAGATTATATCGGTTTATTCGATCACGACGATATCCTTCATCCCTGTGCATTTTACGAATACCGGAAAGCCATTGATGAAAAGGATGCCGATTACGTTTACTGCGATGAGGCAACCTTCATGGGAGATTCCATCAACAACATGGATACCCTGCATTTCAAACCGGATTATGCAATCGATACCTTAAGGGCAAACAATTATATCTGTCATTTCAGTTTGTTTAAAAGAAGCTTACTGGCGGAAACGGAACTTTTCCGGACGGAGTTTGACGGAAGTCAGGATCATGACATGATCTTAAGGCTTACCTCCCTTGCAAAACATGTGACCCATGTGCCGAAGATTTTATATTACTGGAGAGCACATGCCGGCAGTGTGGCAAAGGACATCAACGCCAAATTCTATGCCGTGGACGCAGCCAAAAGGGCGGTGGATGCACACTTAAATACTTATGGGATTTACGATACCACCATTACCAGTACACGTGCTTTTGAAACAATTTTTCGGCTTCAGTATGACATTACGACAACCGGTAAAGTCTCCTATATTCTTCCGGCAAGAGGCGGTGATGCATCTTTTAAGGAAACGATTGAAGCTTTAAAGAAAACCGATGATGAAATCGAAGAACTGATTCTGGTAAGTGACGGTTCGGCGGAAGATGTTGTTTCGCTTCAGAAAGAATACGAAGCGGATCCGTTTATCAAGGTCATGAATATCCCGAAGGGAAGTAAGCTTCCGGCATTCTATAATGCGGCTGCAAAGCTTGCAAAGGGAGAATACCTGCTTTTCTTAAAAGCCGGAATCAGACCGTCCACAGGCGATTTCGCGGAAGAACTGCTGATGTATGTGCAAAGAGACGATATCGGCGCTGCCGGAGGAAAATGCTTATTTGATGATAAGACCGTTGAACATGCCGGAATCATCTTGGGACTCGGCGATCAGGGCTGTGCCGGGCATGTGCATTACAAATGTTATTACACGCACATCGGTTACATGGGAAGGCTCTGTTATGCACAGAATATGACAGCAGTATCCGGTGCGGCGATGATGGTGAAGAAAAAAGATTTTGATGCGGTCGGCGGCTTTGAGGAAACGCTTTTTGACGATCACTATTATGATGTGGATCTTTGCTTAAAGCTCCGTGCTCTCGGAAAACTTAATGTCTTTACACCGTTTGCGGAATCTTTCTATAACGAAATTCCGATGGCACCGGTTTCCGATACGGAAGAGGCAAAGGAAGCTTTCGAAAAAGAGAGTGAAGCGTTCCGCAATAAGTGGAAGGCGGAGATCGAAGCAGGGGATCCATACTACAACGTGAATTTCAGTTTGAAATACTTGGATTATACATTGAAGATAGTGCGTGATTAAAGCAAAGGTATTCGGAAAGGAATACATTTCCGGACGCTCCCGATTGAATATTTCCTCTGCGGAGTTCGTGAAGGCACGATGCAAGCCAATACAAATCGGAAATAATAACAGAAAAATAAAATCACAAGAAAAGGAGATTACACTATGGGTTACAGAGAACAATTTGAATTTTGGCTGAATGATGATTACTTCGATGCGAAGACGAAAGAGGAATTGCTTGCAATTCGCAACGATGAGAAAGAGGTAGAGGATCGCTTCTATAAGGATTTGGAATTCGGTACCGGCGGACTCCGCGGTGTAATCGGTGCCGGAAGCAACCGTATGAATATCTATACAGTAAGAAAGGCATCCCAGGGTCTTGCAAATTATGTATTAAAGCATAACGGCGCCGACAGGGGTGTTGCAATTTCTTATGATAACAGAAGAATGTCTCCGGAGTTTGCGGATGACACGGCACTCTGCCTTGCGGCAAACGGAATCAAAACCTATGTATTCGATGCACTTCGTCCGACACCGGAATTATCCTTTGCACTTCGTACATTGAAATGCATCGCAGGCGTTATGGTTACCGCAAGCCACAATCCTCCCGAGTACAACGGATACAAAGTATACTGGGAAGACGGTGCACAGGTAACGCCTCCTCATGATGTAAATATTATCGGTGAGGTAAATGCAATTACCGATTATCATACCATGAAGACGATGGACAAGAAGGAAGCCATTGAAAAAGGTCTTTATAATGTAATCGGAAAAGAGATCGATGATCTCTACATGGTAGAACTTAAGAAACAGATTATTCATCCCGAAGTAATTGCCAAGGTTGCAGAGGATATTAAAATCGTTTATACACCCTTCCATGGTACCGGAAACGTACCGGTTCGCCGGGTTCTTTCCGAGCTTGGATTTAAGAATGTATATGTGGTTCCCGAGCAGGAACTTCCGGATCCCGATTTTACAACGCTTGAGTATCCGAATCCCGAAGATCCCAAGGCATTTACCTATGCACTTGCACTTGCAAAAGAAAAGAGCGCGGACATTGTCATGGCAACCGATCCGGATGCGGACAGACTCGGTATTTATGCACTTGATACAAAGAGCGGTGAGTATGTACCGTTTACCGGAAACATGTCCGGTATGCTGATTGCGGAATATATTTTAAGAGAGAAAGCCGCAACCGGAGCAATGCCCGAGAATCCTGCACTTGTAACCACAATCGTTACCACGAATCTTGCAAAGGCAATCTGCGCAAATTACGGGGTAAAGGAAATCGAGACCTTAACCGGATTTAAGTATATCGGTGAGCAGATTAAGATTTTTGAAGAAACAGGATGCAACAATTATGTATTCGGTCTCGAGGAATCCTACGGATGTCTTGCCGGAACCCATGCAAGAGATAAAGATGCCATCGTTGCCGTAATGTGCTTATGTGAAGTAGCATCCTTCTGCAAAGTAAACGGAATGACACTTTGGGATATGATGATTGATGTATATGAGAAATACGGATATTACAAAGAGACCCAGTATGCAATTTCCAAGAAGGGCAAAGAAGGACTTGAGGAAATTGCAGCCATGATGGAGAAGCTTCGTACCAATCCGCCTACCGAATTCGGTGCATGGAAGGTACGTGAATTCAGGGATTACAAGAAGGATTACAGAAAGAATTATGAGACCGGAGAAGAAGGCACAACAGGTCTTCCTTCCTCCAATGTTCTGTATTTCGACTTAACCGATGATGCATGGTGCTGTGCCCGTCCTTCCGGAACCGAGCCCAAGATTAAATTCTATATGGGAATCAAGGGAACCGGCTTAGAGGATGCGGAAACAAAGTTAAATGCACTTACCGATGCATTAAAGAGCAAGATTTAAAAGATAAAGATTGCCGGATTCCAAAAGGAATCCGGCAGCAGATATTGACGTGAAGTAATCAGGGGAATGAATTAACGGACAAAAGGATGATTGCGATATGGGGATTAAACAGCGAATCAATCAGACGAAACGGTATTATAAAAGAAACGGTTTGACCAAAACGGCCGTGGCTGTAACGGAGCGTGTTTTTACCAAAGAGAATCCGAATTTTGCCTATACCGAAACGAACGGTGAGGAACTGGTAAAACAGCTCGGTTTTAACTATCAGAACGGACCGAAAATCAGCGTTCTGGTTCCGGCATATGAAACGAAGGAACTGTTTTTTATCGAACTGATTGACTGTATGCTCCGCCAGACATACCCGAACTGGGAACTGATTATTGCGGATGCATCCGAGGATTCGCATTTATCCAAACTGGTAATTAATGACGAGAGAATCCGTTATGTGAAACTTCCCCGGAACAGAGGAATTTCCAATAATACCAATGAAGCATTAAAAGAAGCCACGGGAGATTATATCGGACTTCTGGATCATGACGATATCTTAACCAGGGATTGCCTTTATCATGTGGCAAGGGCAGCAGTGAGATATTCACCGGCATTCATCTATTCGGATGAGGACAAAACGGATGAAAAGGCGCATAAATTTTTTGAGCCGAACCGCAAGAAGAAACTGAATCTGGATCTTCTTCTGACCAATAATTATATCTGCCATTTCCTGGTACTCAGAGAGGATGTTATAAAGAAACTGAAATTCCGTCCCGAATATGACGGGAGTCAGGACTATGATTTAATCTTACGTGCCTCGGATTATGCAATCGAAAACGGAGAGCAGGTAGTACATATTCCGAAGATTCTCTATCACTGGAGAGTCTCCGATACCTCCACGGCAATCAATACGGATGCCAAGGGATACGCCTACGAAAACGGCAAAAAGGCGATTGAAGATTTCTGTAAGAAAAAAGGCTGGGAGGTTGTTGTAAATGATACCCAGCATCTCGGTTTCTATCACCTTTATTATTATCCGGACATTTTTGCAAACAGACCCGAAGTGGGAGCCGTTGCGGGACCGATTTATACACTGGGTCGTATCAGCGGAGGTGCAATGCAGGCCGACGGGACCGTATTTTATAAGAATCTCCCGGTGGGTTATTCCGGATACCTGCACAGAGCAAATCTGCAGCAGGAGGTTCCTGCCGGAGACGTAAGAAATATGAAAGTAAGACCGGAATTAAAGGAATTGTTTGATTCCATGGTGGGGGATGTTAGCAAACTAAACAAGGAAGAGGCATTGAAAAAAAGTCTGCTGTTTTCCGATAAAATCAAGGATGAGGGATATATTATCGTATACGATCCCATGCAGAAAAAGGGTTAAAGAATGACACAGGTTTCCATCGTAATACCGAATTACAACGGAAGTGAATATTTAAAGGGCTGTCTTGATTCCCTGCAGAATCAGACAATGAAGGATTTTGATATCTGGGTTGTCGATGACTGTTCTACGGAGGGCAGCTTAAAGAGTCTGGTTTATTCCTACCCGAGAGCACACTTTATCGAAAGAACCACAAACGGCGGCTTTTCCGCCGCGGTAAATGACGGAATCAAGGCATCGGAGGCACCGTTTATCATTCTTTTAAATAACGATACCACGGTGGCGGGCGATTTCGTGGAAAAATTATACAAAGCCATTGAACCGCGCCCCAGCTGTTTTTCGGCACAGGCAAAGCTTGTGAACATGTATAACCAGACGCTGATTGACGATGCGGGAGATTTCTATTCCACACTCGGCTGGGCATTTGCAAGAGGAAAAGGAAGAAGTGTTGCGGATTTCATATTTCGAAGCAATGTGTTTGCGGCCTGCGCGGGAGCGGCTATTTACAGAAGACAGGGGTTCGAACTTTTCGGCCTTTTTGATGAACAGCATTTCTGTTATCTGGAAGATATCGACATCGGGTATCGTGCGAAATTATACGGATTCTACAATTTCTACGAACCGACGGCGATTTGTTATCATGCGGGATCCGCGACATCGGGTTCCCAATATAACGAATTCAAGGTACGGCTTTCCGCGAGAAATACGATTTATTTAGCTTATAAAAACCAGCTTCCCTGGCAGAAATTCATTAATGCACCGATGATGTGGTTAGGTCGTCAGATCAAACGATCCTTCTTTGCCAAGAAGGGGCTTTTGGAAGCATATAACGAGGGCATTCGTGAAGGAAAAGAATTTATCAAAACTTCGGATGCCATTGCAAATAAAGTCAATTTCACACCCAAAATGATGTCCCGCTCCTTTGAAATTCAGTGGGAAATGATTGTGGGCACATTAAGAAGAGTATTTAATTTCTAGGAGAATGGAGCTTTGATTAAGGATAATCAAACCTATTTTAATCGTCTTCATGTCATACTGGATGCCATGATTACGGCCATTTCCTATATTGCGGCCTGGTACATCAGAATTGTTCTGTTTGCCGAGCCGGGCAAAGGTGTCCTTCCCATGGAGACCTATTTTACCGCGCTCTATTTCATAGTGCCCGGATATCTTTTGCTTTACTGGATGGCAAATCTCTACCGTTCCAAGCGGTTTTCATCCCCCTGGAAGGAAGCGGTGGATGTTATTCGTGCCAACATTTTTGGCCTGGTTTTGTTCTTCGTGGTTTTATACATTGTCAACGAGCCGAACTTCTCACGTTCGATGATCTTTGTATTCTTCGGCATAAATATCTTTATTATGCTGCTTGTACGAAAGATTTTAAGAGTCGCATTAAGATCCATCCGCAAGCGCGGATACAATATCAAGCATATCCTTTTGGTCGGTTATTCCAGGGCAACGGAAGCCTATATCGACAGACTTCTTGCCAATCCCGAATGGGGGTATATGGTCTGCGGAATCCTGGATGATAAAATCCCTGCCGGAACACTTTACCGTGATATCAAAGTCTTAGGCGGAATCGGGAATCTCCAATATATTCTCCAAGAGAACAAAATGGACGAAATCGGAATTACCCTGTCCCTGGCAGATTACGACAAGCTGGAGGAACTCGTGAACCTCTGCGAAAAATACGGTGTTCATACCAAATTTATTCCCGATTACAATTCCGTCATTCCTTCAAATCCCTATACCGAGGATCTGCAGGGCCTGCCGGTTATTAATATCAGACGTGTTCCTTTAACCAATACCTTCAATCTGATGCTGAAAAGAATCGTGGATATTATCGGTTCCCTTGTGGCAATCGTGATTTTTTCACCGATTATGCTGGTTTCCGCCATTGCCATCAAAGCAGGGGACGGCGGCGAGGTAATCTTTAAGCAGACCAGAGTCGGACTTCACAATAAGGAGTTTGAGATGTACAAATTCCGTACCATGCGCAAACAGACCGAGGAAGACGAGGCGAAGGGGTGGACCAAAAAGGATGACGAAAGAGTTACGAAATTCGGCAAATTCCTACGCCGGACAAGTCTGGATGAAGTGCCGCAATTTTTCAATATCCTGAAAGGGGATATGTCCTTAGTCGGCCCCCGTCCGGAAAGACCGCAATGGGTGGAAAAATTTAAAGAAGAGATTCCCAGATACATGATTAAGCATCAGGTACGTCCCGGTCTTACGGGTTGGGCACAGGTGAACGGATACAGGGGGGATACCTCCATATACAAGCGTATCGAGTATGATATTTACTATATTGAAAACTGGAGTTTTACATTTGATATCAAGATCATGTTTTTGACGATTTTTAAAGGATTTATTAATAAGAATGCATATTAAGGCGTAAGATTTGCCCCTGTTTTTCGGCGAAAGTTTCATCTTTACAGAAAAGTAAAAGGGGAGTAAAATGTATTCGTGTGTGTATGCGCAAAAGGGGCATAACATTGAATGGGAGGATGTTAGAATATGGCTTCAGGTTCAGGTTCTAAGAAAAGACCGCCGAAAAGAAAATTTAAGAAAAGAAAAATCGCGTTACTTGTTGTCGAATTACTTGTTCTGGTAGTGGCAATCGTAGCGCTTATCATTGTTATAAAGACAACAAACAAGAAGACCGGTATCAAGAATTTTGAACTCAATTCCGAGGATATTTCGGTAAATGCCGGAGTAAAAGAGACTTACGAAACAAACGAAAAACTGGCAAATCATACGGAAATCGCCTTCTTCGGCGTGGATGCGAGAGAGAAGAAAGCCGATCTTTCCAAATCCTCCCGTACCGATACGATTATGGTCTGCTCCATTAACGAGGATACGAAGGAAATCAAACTTGCTTCCGTATACCGTGATACGTATCTGAATGTCGGAAACGACAGTTATAACAAGTGTAACTCCGCATATGCAATGGGCGGATATGAACAGGCAATTAACATGCTTAACATGAACCTGGATTTAAATATCCAGAGCTTTATCACCGTAGGTTTCCAGGGAGTTATCAGTGCGGTTGATGCAGTCGGTGGTGTTGATATCGATGTGCAGGAGAATGAAATCTCCCATTTGAATAACTATCAGGCATCCATTTATGCAACCGAGGAAGATCCACACAAGTTAATCACCGATTATACACCGGTTACCAAGCCCGGTATGCAGACTCTGAACGGACAGCAGGCACTTGCATATTGCCGTATCCGTTACATCGGAAGCGACTTCCAGCGTACCGAACGTCAGAGAGCGGTTCTTCAGCAGATTATGCTCAAAGCACAGAAGATGAGCCCGGCACAGTTAAATCAGCTTACAACGGATGTATTTCCTTTAATTGCAACCAATTTCAAATTTGAGGAACTGGTTTCCAGAGTTTCCGAAATCGGACAGTATAAAATCGTAAGCACCACCGGTTTCCCGTTCAGCGACGGATTAACCACCGGTATGATCGGCTCCAAGGGAAGCTGCGTTGTTCCGATCGATCTTGAGAGCAATGTTGTTGAGCTT
Source organism: uncultured Lachnospiraceae bacterium (assembly GCA_902789265.1). Lineage (GTDB taxonomy): Bacteria > Bacillota > Clostridia > Lachnospirales > Lachnospiraceae > UBA3766. The sequence goes on from CADANR010000050.1 coordinate 19,980, forward strand.
CATAAATTCTTCTATCCGGATGTAGAGTATTCACCTTCTCAGGATGTTATCAATTACAGTGAGAAGATTCATGCCGATACGAGTCCGTATGTAGGCAGATAATTCTTTCGGATTCAGGAAAGATTTGCATTTAGCATAAAGAATAGGGTAAAATGTAGGGGATTGCGAAAGTAATCCCCTTTGTAATTCAAATTATTATTAAGGTACCAGTATGGAACAGAAGACCGTGGATGTTATCATCCCTACTTACAAACCTAAAGCGGAATTTATCAAACTGATCGAGAAACTGGAAAAACAAAGCTATCCGATTCATAAAATCATTATCATGAATACCGAGGAAAAGTATTTTTCCGGTCTTCAGTACGGACATCAGTTTGAACTCGATCACAATGTTTCCGTTACGCATATTTCCAAGATGGAGTTTGACCACGGCCATACCAGAAGGGAAGCAGTAAAAAAATCCGAGGCGGACATTTTTATCTGCATGACGGACGATGCCATGCCGAAGAATACCAGATTGATTGAAAATCTGATTGCTCCGATTCTGGAAGACAAAGCGGATTTTTCCTATGCAAGACAACTTCCCAGGGAGAATGCGGGAGTAATCGAGGGATTTACGAGAAACTTCAATTATCCGAAGGAAAGCCGCATTAAATCCATCGGCGATTTGAATGCGATGGGAATTAAAACCTATTTTTTTTCCAATGTATGTGCAGCATACACGAGGGAAATTTACGACAAGCTTGGCGGATTCGTGGATTACACGCTTTTTAACGAGGATATGCTTTTTGCGGCAAAGGCAATTCAGGGAGGATACCGGATTGCTTATGTTGCCGAAGCGGAAGTAATTCATTCCCATCACTATACCAATATTCAGCAGTTCCACCGCAATTTCGATATCGGTGTATCGCAGGCGGAACACCCTGAGGTTTTTGAGTCGGTTCCATCCACGAAAGAAGGAAAGAAGCTGGTGAAAAAGACGCTTCAGTACCTGAGGGTAAAAAAGAAATTCTTTAAAATCCCGGGCTTTTTGGTAACCTGCGGGTATAAATTTGTCGGATACAAGTTCGGAAAGAACTACGAAAAGTTACCGGAAAAATGGGTCATGAAATTCACAACCAACAGGGAATATTGGTTAAAGAAAAACATCAGAAATGCGACATCTTCGATTGATCCGTACAGCGGATACGGAATCTCTTCGAAGGAAAGAGAAAACAGAATAAACAAAAAGAAATAATATATTTTTCGCAGAAGGAACACTGTTTTTTCACAATGCGTTTGTATGATTCGGTGTGTAAAAGTTATTTTGGAATATCATTAAAGGAGATGAGTCTATGAATGAAAATGAAATGAACAATGTAAATTCCGGACAGGTTACCGTTCCTGCACCGGAACGTCATCAGACAGTTACGTATGTGGACTCTGTTAATTCCGGGAATCGTTACGTGAATAATGAATATCAGAGTGCACCACAGCCCGTGCAGCAGCCTGCACCTGCGGTTGTGCCACAGAATGTACAGCCGGCAGCTCAGCCGGCACCTGCAGCAGCGCCTCAGAGTGTTCAGCCGGCACCTGCAGTAATGCCGCAGAGTACACAGCATGTACCACAGCCGGTGGTTGTACCGCAGAATGTAAAGCCGCAGCCACAGCCGCAGCAGATAGTTACGAGACAGCCTATGCCTCAGCCGGTAGCAACCGAAAGAACATACAGCATACCGCAGGCGGCACCGGCGCCGTTCTCACAGGCGGAAGCAAATCAGCAATCCAATCCGCAGCCGAAACCGGCTGAAAACAATATACCGCCGCAACCGGCACAGACTTCACAGCCGGTACAACCTGCATCGGGAAATAAAAAGGAGAAGAAAGGACCGAATTTCTTTGTAAAATTACTGATGTTTGCGGCATTCGGTCTTGTATTCGGTCTTGTTGCGGGCGGTGTCATTCTGCTTATGACAAGACTTATTCCGAACGGACCGGGAAATACACCGGTAACAAGCCAGGTTCCGTCCGTAATCGCTTCGGAAATTCCTTCGGAGTTACCTTCCGAGATTTCTTCCGATTCCGGAGTTTTGGTAGCCGGCGGAAATAATGATATAACCGCGATTCAGGTTTCGGGTGAAATGACCGTTCCGGAAGTAGCAAAAGAATGTATGCCGGCAATAGTCATAATCAATACATTGGTTGATTACAGTTATTACGGATATACCCAGGAAGTTCCTGCCAGCGGTACGGGTGTTATCGTAGGTATGAACGAAGAGGATTTGTTTATCGCAACGAATTATCACGTAGTGGAAGGCGCAAAGGAAATTACGGTTCAGTTCTGTGATGCATCTACTGCAAATGCAGAAGTAAAAGGCAAGAAGGTTTCCGATGACCTTGCCGTAATTACCATCGACCTTTCTTCTCTCGGTTCAAAGACGAAAGATGCCATAAAACTTGCAACAGTCGGTGATTCCGACAGCCTTGTCGTAGGAGAATCCTGTGTGGCAATCGGTAATGCGCTGGGTTACGGTCAGTCCGTTACAACCGGTATCATTTCCGCACTCGACAGAGAGGTTACTACGGAAAAAGGTTATACGGGACGTTTCATTCAGACGGATGCCGCAATCAACCCCGGTAACTCCGGTGGTGCGCTCCTTAACATGAAGGGTGAGTTAATCGGAATTAACTCCAACAAACTGGGCGGTTCCGTTGTAGAAGGTATGGGATATGCGATTCCGATTAACACCGCACGTCCGATTATTCAGAACCTGATTGAAAAGAAAGAATTACAGGAGCTGCCGGAAGAACAGCAGTCCTATTTCGGTATTTCCGGTGCTACCGTAAAGAGCGGACTTACCACTAATGACGGCGTTCCGATTCCGGAAGGTATTTATGTAACACAGGTTGTTCCGGGAAGTCCTGCCGATGTGGCCGGAATACAGAAGGGTGATATTATTACCGAGTTCGAAGGAGAATCCGTTGTATCCACGCAGGAACTTATGCAGTACCTGGCAGCATATCCGTCCGGTGCAGAGGTAACGGTTACCTACAGGAGACTGGAGAATAATAAATTCGTATCCTATGATACAACCGTGAAAACGGAAGCCAAGTCCAATACCGGCACAAGACCGTAATAACGGTCCGTTGCCCGGGAACCCATTGGTTTAAAAAGAGAAAAAGAAAGATAAGAGAAAATGGAAAATAATAACGATAACAATTACGAAGAGGTTTGTGCTGTCTGCCGTCGTACGGAAAGCGTAGCGGGAAAAATGATTGAACTGCAGAAAGGATTCTGCATTTGTAACGACTGTCTTCAGAAATCCTTTGATATGATTAATGAAATGTCCCAAAACGGCCAGCTTGACGATCTGACGAAAATGATGCAGGGCGTGGACCTTCAGAATATTCCGGGAATGTCTGCGAATACGGAAACCGTAAAGTCGGAAGAGAAAAACGATTCTCCGGATGAAGAAAAGAAAGATGAGGAAAAAGAGGATAAGAAGGAGGAGAAGAAACCGTCTCCGACTCCTTTGTTCTTAAACTTAGGAAGTATTTTCGGTTCCAATCCGAATGCGGAGAGAAACCGGGTGAAGAAGAGTACGCGAAAGGAAGGGGATCCCCCTTTAATTGACATCAAGAAGGTTCCGGCACCGCATAAAATCAAAGCAATGCTGGATGATTACGTAATCGGACAGGAGAAGGCAAAGAAGATTATTTCCGTGGCGGTTTATAACCACTATAAAAGGGTTGCAACCAAAACCATGGATGAAATCGAAATTGAAAAATCCAATATTTTAATTATCGGACCTACCGGTTGCGGAAAAACCTATCTCGTAAAGACTTTGGCGAAATTACTGGATGTGCCTTTGGCAATCGCCGATGCGACATCCCTTACGGAAGCCGGCTATATCGGTGATGATATCGAAAGTGTACTCAGCAAACTGTTAATGGCTGCGGACAATGATATTGAAAAAGCCGAGATGGGTATTGTCTTTGTCGATGAAATTGACAAGATTGCGAAGAA
>CADANR010000051.1 GCA_902789265.1 uncultured Lachnospiraceae bacterium
GATGCAGCAACGAGTTTTCCGGCCATTGCTCCCGCAACGGAAACAATTTCCTCTTTGACTTCGTTTGCAACCTTCTGTTTGGAAAGCTCCGCCTCTCTGTTTGCGTTGTCCACGATACGTCCGGCTTCCGCCATGGCATCCTGAACAATACGTTCCTCATTGGCACGGGCTTTCTTTCTGGCATCGGCAAGAATTGCTTCCACTTCGGAATCCACATTTTTCAATTTATCTTCATACTCTTCCTTAAGACGAGCCGCCTCTTCCTTATCCGCCCTGGCTGCCTCGATGTTATCCGCAATTCCCTTCTTTCTTTTCTCTAAGAAATCCCTTGCAGGTTTAAAGAAGAAAATCGATGCCACCAAAAACAGCACGAAAACGGCAATTAAAGTAAGAACCGAATCGTGTAAAAGCTGAAAATCCAAATCAAACAGTCTTGTCCAATCCGAACTTTCTGCGGTAAGCAGTATGGAGTTCATGCCAAATAATGCATTCACACCCTAATCCTCCGATCGTTTTCGCAACTACTTTTTACGTAAAAGGTTTTACGAATAAAAGAAGCATTGCAATCAAAAGTCCGTAAAGACCGGTGGTCTCTGCAACAGCCTGTCCGAGAAGCATGGTAGAAGTGATATCACCCTTTGCTCCGGGGTTACGGCCAACTGCATTTGCACCATAACCTGCTGCGATACCCTGGCCTACACCGGGTCCGATACCGGCGATAACAGCAAGGCCTGCACCGATTGCAGAACATCCGAAAATAAATGCATCATTAAATTCACCCATTTGTTTTTCCTCCTGAAATATATTCGTTGGTAATGTTGCTTTATATTTATGTTTAAAAATTACTGCCGTTTCTTTACCTTGTCCTATGACTCTTCCTTATTGCCTATTGCATTGGAGATGTACGTCATAGTGAGCATACAGAATACATATGTCTGGATGGCACCCGAAAATACATCGAAATATGCATGCAACACTGCGGGCCATCCGTATGCAATTTTATGTAAAAGCCCGTAAACAAGGGCCATCATAACCGTACCGGAGAGAACGTTTGCGAACAAACGTAAGGATAATGAAACCGGAACCGCGAAATCACCGATTAAGTTGATCGGCAGCCAAATCGGCAACCACGGCGGAAGCGGTGAACACTTGTCAATCCAGATATCTTTTACGGAATTGAAACGGAACTCGTTGATATGAATCAGAATAAACGTTACAACACCGAGCGGAAGTGTAACGCCGTAATCAGCTGTCGGCGGTCTTAATCCCAAAAGTCCCGAGATATTGGAAAACAGAATGAAAATGAAGAGCATTCCGATGTAGTTGCGGAATCCTTTTCCTTTCTTTCCCATGGTTTTGTCCACCATGCCGTCCAGGAATTCCACAATCAGTTCCAGAATATTCTGGAATCCCGAAGGAATCTCCGATGCATGCTTAAAAACCAGTCCTCCGGCAATAAAGAATATTGTAAGTACACATACTACAATAAGGAGACACACATGTGAGGTTGTAATCCATACCGTCTGACCGAATAATTCATATGAAAATAATCCGTGGATCATAAAGTCCACATTTCCGGAATCTCCGGCAAGCAGGATTGCCTGCAACATATCTTTTCCTCCTAAGTTAGTTTTTTGATTAGTGGCTCACGCCGTGACAGTATATATAAAAAAATAATTATTAATATCAGTCCGTCGGAAAAGCTAAGTCTGTTGCTTCTTCGGAAGAAGACTCAACTGATGATTCATTTGGTAACTCATTAGATGAGCTATCTTCTGATTTATCATTGTCTTCTTCTATGTTTTCCTCGTTTTCCTCCGGAGGATACTCCTTATCTTTGAAGTAAGGGTTTAATTTGGGTGTTACTTTATGTATAAGCGGATTCGAGTAGGCCGCAAATTTCATGGATAAAATTCCGAGAAATGTTCCGATGGGATTTACTCTCGGGATCACGCAGGCAATTGCAATGATTGCTGCCGCGATTCCCAAACGTATCATCGAAGAAACGCGGATGACTCTGTCTCCTCTGCCTGCATCCAGATCATCCACCAGTTTTCCGACGCTTCTCGTCATATAAAATGCAAGCGCGAAAGCCGTAACCATGCCGAGCAGGATTCCGAAACCCCATGCGGTTTTGTCTTTACAAAACCAAACTCCGATTGCTCCAATGAGGATGCTCCAAAGTACAATCCCAATCCATAGTTCAATTAATGTCGGGTGTAATTTCTCCCTCATCGGTTCTGTCGGTACTTTCTGCTTCCTTATAGAATTCTTTACTATTGAATTCCTTACTGTTCGGATCGTCTTTATTTTCCGGGGTGCCTCCGTTATTTTTCGCAAGATCCCGGTTTCTTATATCGGCTTTGTCATTCTGAATTTCTTTCTTAATAAGACGCCACACCCCTGTTATACCGGCTAACGCTCCTATAAAGAAAAAAACAATGCACCAGAATGATGTATGGAGTTTTTTATCCAAAAGGGTTCCTAAAAAAAACAAAAGGCAGGTTGGGATTAACATTGTAAGACCAAACTGCGTAAGAAATGCTATTTTACGAAATACTTTCGACATTACCCCACACTCCGCTCACTTTTACCATTATACGAAAAATCTTTTTTAATGTCTATGAGCAATTTCCGAGTTTTGTCATTTTTTTCGTTTTTAGGAATTTCCATTCTCCAGGGTTTCCACGAATTTCCTGTATTTATTGAATTTTCCGGCATAAATGTCGCTGACAAGACGGTCCGCACGGCGGAGCGCCTCATACATCTGATTGTCTGTAATCATTCCTTTTTCATGCGCCTGTGCAAGCTCGTCGAGGTCCAGGATTCTGGAAGACCCGTCCGGATATACCACCACATCCACTAAAAGATCCGTCGTGGTGCAGGTATTCTCTTCCACGTTAATATCGTAATCCACAATATCACAATACCAATAAAGCAGGGAATCGTCGGGTTTATAGAATTTGCTGACCTTGATGCCTTCCTTTAAGCAGTAAACGGAGAAGCCGTGCGTAAAGTCTTTTCTCGGCCGCAAAGTAGTCCAACGGGAAACAATGTATTCCTCGTTACATAAGAGCACAATATCGTCCTTCAGCCAAATGCATTCCTTGGGAATTAAGCGTTTGCGGTAAATCTTCAGTGGCTCCATAGGCACCTCTTTTCTGATTTCATAACCCGATTGGCAAGCGACAATAATAAAAAAGAAATTACAATGATGATAACATGCGGGGCAAAAATTTACAAGGAAAGACTGAGGCAATTGAGTTATAAATACAAAAGAAAAAACAGCACCCGGTGCTGTTTTTTCGTATTTCCCAGTTTATAAATTTGTAAATTTAATAGAAAATATGTCCGCCGATGATGGTACCTTCCATGCCTTCCAACGGAGTTCTGAAATAGAGACAGTTCCCGACATTGGTGCCGCCGCGCATTGCCTTGTCCGCTGCTTCATAACACGCGGCATTGGCCCAGTCTTCCGCAAGTGCAAGTGCCAGTCTTCCGCTTCCCACGGGTGAAAACTGCGCATTCTGATAAATAACACCGGAAACCGTTCCGGGATAGCGGCTTGAAAGCACGCGGTTTATTACTACCGCACCTACCGCAAGTTTTCCGTCAAAGGGTTCCCCGCCGGCTTCACAGTAAATTAAGTTTGCCAGAAGATAGCGGTCACCGTCTTCGAACGTAACCTCCGAAATATCTCTCCATGCTGCTGCCCTGGCCTGTCTGGAAAGTTCCAGTTCTCTTTGATACTGTGCCTGAAGGGCTTCGATATTCTCCTGTTGTTCGGCAATCTGCGCCTCCTTCGATTCAATCTCCGCCTGGTAAGCCAGAATTTCCTGATTGGCGGTATTGATCTGTGCCTGATACTCCCTTACATACATATTTGTTGTGGAAATCAAATCATTGATTCTGCCCTGCTCCGCCTCAATCTGTGCCTTCAGACCGTCAAGTTCCGCCTTCTCCTGTTCCATTACTTCTTCCTTAGCAATGACCGCTTCCTTGGCTTCCTTGTATTTTTCAAGCATTTTTGCATCATAGTCGGCAAGCATCTTTAAATAATCCGTGTTATTTAAGAATGCCGAAAAGCTGGTACTTCCTATCAAAATGGCAAAATAGGTGTCCTTCGGCGATTCATAGGATGCCTGAAACCGTTTTTTCATGGCTTCGTACTGTTCTTCTTCCGTCTGCCTTGCTTGCTCGATTTCATGCAAAGTCTTTTCAATCTCCGCTTCCTTATCAGCGATCTTTCCTTCCACCACGTCAAGATTATTGGCAGCTTCCGCCAGATCGTTGTTTAAAGCATTCAGTTTTACTTTAAGATCACCCTGCTTAATATTTAATTCTGAAAGCTGGCCTTCTTTTGCCTGCTTTTGAAGCTCTGTTTCCGCTTTCTTCTGTTCGGTCTCGGCTTTTTCCTGCTCCGCCTGCTTAATTTTATCAAGCGTGGAGGATGGATCTGCCAGAACCGGAAACGAAGGAATACAGGAAGCAAGCAGACTAAATACCACAATCAGGGCAACTGCTTTACATTTGTTTTTACTCATAAACACCTGTTTCTTAATAATTTATCCGTTCAATCGGTTAGGTTTGTTTTGGAACATTCATCTTTTAAAGTTATACATTCAGTTTAATTTCCCTTCCTGAATGAACATACTGCTTATACTTAACGCCTGCTGCGTCAAACATCTTCTTACTGGCAATATTTCCCGGGGTTCCGTCATACTTGTCGCTGTCATAGATAACGGTCTTGATTCCCGCCTGGATAATTGCCTTGGCGCATTCATTGCAGGGGAAAAGCGAAACATAAAGCTTCGTTCCCTCAAGATTGCCGCCTCTGTAATTTAAAATCGCATTCAGCTCACTGTGTGCAACAAAGGGATACTTGGTTTCCAGCTCATTCCCTTCTCTCGCCCACGGAAACAGCTCATCGGAGCAGCCGTTCGGAAATCCGTTATATCCGACGGAAAGAATGCGATTGTCCTCGCCTACGATACAGGCGCCCACCTGCGTGTTCGGGTCCTTGCTTCTTTCTCCCGAAAGTATTGCAATCCCCATAAAATACTCGTCCCATGAAATGTAATCTGATCTCTTCATACGATTCCCTCTCTCTTCCTTTTACACAACAGCTTCTTTTACAGGATTATTTCGATTGCACAACATTGCTTATGCAAATCGGTTTCTTCTGTACCGATAATTACTTTGTTCCGAAAATACGGTCCCCGGCATCCCCAAGACCGGGAACAATATATGCATGCTCGTTCAGATGCTCATCCAGTGAACCGATGTAGAGATCCACATCCGGATGTGCCTCCGTCATTTTCTTTACACCTTCCGGTGCAGCAATAATGCACATGAAATGAATTTTTCTGCAGCCTTTATCCTTTAACATCTGGATTGCTGCTACGCTGGAACCGCCGGTTGCAAGCATCGGATCCACAACGAAAACTTCTCTTTCGGAGCAGTCTGCCGGAAGTTTGCAATAATACTCTACAGGCTCATGTGTTTCGGGATCACGATACAATCCGATATGTCCGACTTTCGCGGTCGGAATCAGAGTCAGCATTCCGTCTACCATGCCGAGTCCCGCACGAAGAATCGGAATTACCGCAAGCTTCTTTCCCTTCAGTTCCTTTACCTTTGTTTTACAAATCGGTGTTTCGATTTCTACTTCATCAAGCGGCAGATCCCTGGTTGCTTCATAGCAGATTAACATCGCGATCTCGCTGATGGTATCACGGAAATCCTTGGTTCCCGTATCCTTTCTCCTGATATAACCGATTTTGTGCTGGATCAAAGGATGATCCATAACTACTACTTTTGCCATTTCCCAAACCCTCCGTTTTCTGTATTTTTAATTTCTTAATTGATTCATTCTCTTTTATTGTCAAAAATTCCTGCAATAATCCCTTACATGCGAAAACGGGATTCTCTTAATATATAACGAATATTACCCTTCGATTTTGTTGATTCTTCTTTGATGCCTTTCATCTCCGGAAAATTCCGTTTCAAAGAAGGTATCCACGATATTAAGAGCAAGCATTTCTCCTACAATCGCAGCCCCCAGAACAAGCACGTTTGCATTGTTATGAAGTCTTGTAAGAGAAGCCGACAGGGAATCCGAGCAAAGTGCGGCGCGTACGCCTTTTACTTTGTTTCCGACCATACTCATACCGATTCCGGTTGTGCAAATCAAAACTCCCTTCTCGCATTCGCCCGATGCAACCGCTTCCGCCGCAGGATGTCCGAAATCCGGATAATCGCAGGATTTCTTTTCGTAGCATCCGAAATCCTTCACTTCATATCCTTTTTCCGTCAGATGCGCTTTCACTTTTTCTTTCAAATCAAATCCGCCGTGGTCACTGGCAATTGCAATTTTCATCTTTTTCCCTCTTTATATAATTCATTATTTATGCTCGAGCGAGTGGCGAGCCACTCATTAATCTAAACTATACCGAAATCTTACGATGCCCTGCTGCCTTGAGCAGGCGGTTCATGATTGCCGCCCCGAGCCCGTCATCCGCAAAGCTCTCGGAATAGATCACTTCCACATTCTCATCGTCCATCTCGCGGAGAATCCGGTAAAGCGATGCTGCCACCTCTTCCGGCACTTCACGATTTCCGATTTTTTTCACAACATCCGCCGAATAAAAATCTGCCGTCCCGGACGTTGCAATCACGCCGGTCTTTTTATCCGCTTCCCTCGCATTGGAAACCGCGCGGTTAATATATGCAATCACCGCTTCCGAATCGCCTTCCACAACGGTAAGCTCTCCCTTCGGCGCATAGTGACGATACCGCATTCCCGGTGCCTTCGGACGTTCTTTGGAATTCCCGTCCAAAATCGTAGGGTCGGTGGATATCGTACCAAGTACTGACTCAAGCATCTCTTTTGTAATATATCCGGGTCTTAAAATCATCGGAACATCGCCCGTCAAATCCACGATTGTGGATTCGAGACCGATTGGAATATCCCCGCCGTCTATGATGGCATCCACTCTTCCGTTTAAGTCTTCCAATACGTATTTCGCAAGTGTCGGAGAAGGTTTCCCGGAAAGATTTGCGGAAGGAGCCGCAATATATCCGCCGCCTGCTTTAATCAGTTCCTGCGCCACTTTATGGGAAGGAAAACGAACTGCCACGGTATCCAGCCCGCCCGTAGTTTCCTTCGGAACAGACGCCGATTTCTTTAAAATCATCGTAAGCGGTCCCGGCCAGAATGCATCGGCAAGCTTCTTCGCACTTTCCGGAATTTCTTCCGTTAATGCATCCAGATTGGATAAATTTGCGATATGTACAATCAACGGGTTATCGGACGGACGTCCTTTCGCCGCATATATTTTTTTTGAAGATTCGGGATTTAATGCATCTCCGCCGAGTCCGTACACGGTTTCGGTAGGAAATGCAACCAGTCCGCCGTCTTTAATTATTATCCCTAAGTCTGCCATTTCGGGCGGATTCGGATGATCCTCGTAAATCCTTACGATTCTTGTATCCATTTTATTACTTCACCTGTTTCGATTTCACTCTAAAGCTTTATTTTTATTCCTTCATCCGGCGTTTATTCAACGGTTTCTACAGGAGCTTCCTCCACCGGTTCTTCGGTTGCGGCATCTTCCGGTTTTACGGCTTCCGGATTTAAGGTTCCCGCCATGTATTTTTCGAATACATCCCAGACATCCGGGGTTTCGAAGCCGAGTTTCCATTCGGCAACACCGGCAACATTGTGGGAATCCATGACATTTAATTTCACTTCCAGGGATTCCGCATCCTCAAGCCAGATCTGGCAGTTCTTTCCGCCGACTTCCTTTTCGCCGTAATTCTGGCAGGTTTCGTTATCCCATGCAATAGTCATGCCGACCTGTTCAATCCATTCATTCTGCATCTGCATACCGATGGTATCACTTCCGACCTTGCCCTCGTCATTTGTTCTCCAGATTCTTGTATAGAACGGAACCGCATTGATAATCTTTTCGGAAGGAACCTCTTTTTCGGTTTCGCGGATTCCTCTCTCCACATAGTCGATGCTGGCAACGCTTCCCGGTGTCGGGGAAGATGCCCAGTGCTCATCGTATCCCATGATTACAACATAATCCACGACATTGCCCTGCTCCTTACGGTTATAGAAACCGGTCACGGATGCAAGCGCATAGTTGTCTACGGAAAGAATGATGTTATTCTTATGTGTCTCCACGGATAATTCCCTTAAGAACTGGATAAAATCATCCGCGCCCTCGGAAGAAATACGCTCGAAGTCGATATTGATTCCCTTAAGACCTGCCGTCGTACTTTCCTCAATCATACGATCAATAATGGCTCTTCTTTTCGTGGAAGAAGAAAGAATCTGCTTCATATCCACTTCATAATCCACATCCGTCCAGACACCCCAGACATCCATGCCTTTTTCTGCTGCCAGCTGCACATATTTCTCAGCGGGAAGTACCTCAATTGTTGCATCGTTATCTTTAATTCGGAATAACGTCGGAGCCATGATGTTGACGGATTTTACCGATGCGGTATCAGCGGCAAAATGCGAAGCCGGATCGGCAAACACCTGATGGAACGCCATATTGATTTTTCCGCCGTAGGAAATGGACTGATAAACAAGCTGAACTTCCGGGTCTTCCACCGTATACCCCGGAAATGCTTCATCCACTACGTCATACTGCTTTACTTCCACATATCCGATCATGCCGTGAACGGAGCAGACCTTTGCCCAGTCTTCCATGACTTCCACAACACCGATCTTCGTGCCGTTCGGCAAATCCTCGAGAATCGGGCTCTTGATGCCGCCCTGGTAACGAATGGCGGTATCCTTATTTACAACCGCTGTCGGATAGGTCGGAACATCCTCCGTGCAAATGACAATATATCCGGGATTGCTGTATACGTCATATTTTATAAATGTAAAGAGCTTTAAATAATCCAGGGCAAAATAAACGGCATCGCCTCCGTCTATCACCGGTGCATAATCAAGCTGTACCTGATCCGTCTGAGTTAAATAATACTTGAAATCCTCGCCGATCATACATTTGATTGTCTGATCCTGCGTGGTATACAAAACGGATTTCTCATCCTTATTCACATAGAAGTGATCCGTAAAATAGGTCTTCACGAAATCCTGTGAAAAGTATGGCTTTCCGTCAATCAAAATAGCCTTGTCTTCTATTTTTTCAAAGTTCAGTACAACCGATAATTTCCCGCTCTCGGTATGGAAATACTCCGATAAATCCGCCCGTTCCGTACCGTAGGAATACTTTTCCATCAGCTTCTGTCCGTAGAAGGCACCGCCTACGGCGATAATCAGAATCACCGCAATAAGAATCGGCAGGACCTTCATGAATCCGCCCTTTTTCTTTTTCTTTCCTTTTTTCCCGCTTCCTTTCGATTGCTTCTTTTTTCTGACTCGTATCAGTTCATCATCCAGTTCATCATCTATTAAATCTTCATCTATTATTTCATCATCTATTGACCAGTCTGACATGTTTGTTCTCCCAAATCCTGATTTTTCGGGTTAGAAAGCCGCTTTGCGCACTCTAACTCAACATAGTATTATACCAAAGAAAATCCCTTCTGTATAGTCTTGCCTTATTTGCACCCGGCACACAGCCGGGACGGTTCAAGGGACTGATTCAGGCATTTGACCGACAGAAAGGATTTTCCCGAGGATTCTTCACAAAAGATACAATCGCATTCCAAAAGGATCCGTGATGAAATCTGCGATGACTTTGTTCAATGTGAAATTTGAGCAACCGCCCGAAATACCAAAAAAGTAAACGAAAATGAGTTATTTGAGTTTTTATCAGGATTTTATAAAATAAATAAAACAATTGTTGGAAATGCAAGTGCGGAGTCGCACGTTGCTTTGTAAGACGCTTACACAGAATATGCAAGCAATTTGTTGTAACTAAATGGTATTTCCCCAAGCCTCCCTTCCGGTATAAAAATTTCCGAAACGGTTGCTTAGAAAATATGTTATAATAAGAGTGAAAATAAATCAATATCATTTTTCCGTCATTTTTCACAAAATTTTCGCCTTTTACCATGGTAAAACAATTGACGTTGGGCTGAAAAATGATTATGATATACTATCACAAGAATATTATCAGGATTTTTACCATACAGACAGCTATATTAATACGTTTTATTATACAGATAAGGAGGTGTAACCATATGAAAATTGAAAAAATCAATGACTCTCAAATTCGTTGCATCCTCACGAAATCAGAACTGGAAAAAAGGGATCTGAAATTAAGCGAAATTGCTTACGGATCCGCAAAAGTAAAGAAATTATTCAGGGATATGATGCAGCTCGCATATATTCAGTGCGGCTTTGAAGCAGACAATATTCCCCTTGCAATAGAAGTAATTCCGTTCCGGGATTACGCTTCCATTATTGTGACCAAAGTGGAAGAACCGGAAGAACTGGATACCAGATATTCCCGCTTTGCGCCGGGAGTGGACGCATCCGGCGGAATTCTTTCCGAACTGGACCGGCTCTTTAAGGGAATTACCGCCTCTGCTGCCGGAATCCCCGATGCCGACCTTCCTTTTGATATCGATGATGAGGACGACGAAACGCCAACGGCCGGCGACGGCATGCTCTCCATCGGAAACATTTCATTCAAAGAAGCGGTTAACCGCTATTTCTACTTTGACAAGATGGACGATTTATTCACGCTGGCTAAAGCACTCGATTCTTCTTTGCAGTTTAAGAGTACTCTTTACAAGAACAAAGTTCATGTGGAGGATGCGCCTTACGTTCTGGAAATCTCCAGAGAGGGACTGGTTAACGAGGAATTCACCGCTTTATGTTCTTTCGTTTCGGAGTACGGATCCCTTGCATCCACGATCGAGACATTCCCGTATTTCTTAACGGAGCATTATGATATTTTATTAAAGGATGATGCGCTTGCATTCCTTAAGAATACGTAATTCAATTATTCAAAAATCACAGCAAAATTATTCAAAAATCACAGCAAAATCAGACTGCGTGCCCCTTCGGGTGCGCAGTTTTTCTTTGCTTCTTCGAAGCATGCGCTCGGCACGACGAGCATGGTGCGAATAAATTCTTCCCTGGTCGATTCTTTAATTTCCTCTTAAAAAGTGGTACAATCTCCTATGAAATTACAAGTCAGGATGAAACAAACATGAAAAACAAATTAATACACGAAAACTACATTCTGCCGAGCCGCAGTAACCGGCATGCTACCCTGTCTTTGGCTGCTGCCATCGATATTTTCATGGATATGGCAATGGAACATGCGGAACTCTTAAATGTAGGCATTACCGAATTCAACAAGCAGACATTATTCTGGGTAGCCACCAAAACAAAGGTGCATTTCAATCGCGAAATCAAAATGGCCGAATGGGTGGAATTCGCCACCTGGCCCCAGAGTCCCGGAAAAATCAAATCCGACCGGCAGTACACGATTAAGAAAGGGGACGAGCTCTTAGTCTCCGGAAAGACCGAGTGGGTGGTCATCAATTCCGAAACAAAATCCATTCAGAAGCTGGAACATGTCTTTCCCGAGGATCTGATTTTCTGCGATGATCCGGGAGACACCGAAGATTTCTTACGTCTCCGTGATTTTTCCGATGGGGAAGCCTTCGGCGAATATAAAGTCAGATGTGTCGATATCGACTACGGTCTTCATATGAACAATGTCGCTTACGTCCGTGCCATCGAAGGGTTATTCTCTTCCGAAGACTGGGATGCAAGGGGCTTTAATACCTTTCAGATTGATTACAAGAAATCCTGTTACGAGGGCGATACGCTGTACTTCACGAAGAAGGAAGAGAACGGGCGTTGCTACCTTCGCGGGGCACTTGCGGACGGTACCACGATTGTGCTCGCGGTACTGTCGAAAGAGTAGTTTTTACCGAACGCTTCCGATTGAATATTTGTCCCGTGGGCACGCTCTCGCTACGTGATTCACGTAACGGTTCTAAATTCGCTTCGACTGACGTCTTGCTCATTAAGAACCGACGCTCATCAAGTACCCACGGCTACAAACATTACAATCGTCCACAACCACCATGCAACATACACTACGTGAATTACTTCAGGGAATTACATACACGCTCGTACAGGGCAGCGAGGAGACCGTGCTTACGGGAATCTGCATGGACTCGAGAAAGGTAGAGCCCGGCAATCTCTTTCTTTGCATTTCCGGATACCAGACGGACGGACATACCTACATTCCGAAGGCATTGGAAGCCGGCGCAACCGCTCTGGTGGTTGAGAAAGATGTGGAAGTTCCCACCGAAATTACGGTAGTGAAGGTGGAGGATGCAAGACTTGCACTGGCTCTTGTTTCCGCCGCATGGTACGGACATCCCACAAAGGATATGACTATCATCGGTCTTACCGGTACGAAGGGTAAGACCACGACCGCACACATGGTAAAGAAAATCCTCGAGGAAGCCGGAAACAAAGTCGGCATGATTGGTACGAACGGCGCCTTTATCGGAGCCGAAACGGTTCCCGTGGAAATTAAGAATACTACCCCGGAATCCTTTGATTTACAGCATATCTTCTCCATCATGAAAGAAGATGGCTGCAAATATGTTGTCATGGAAGTATCCTCTCAGGGTCTTAAATTAAACCGTGTTGCCGGAATCGATTTCGACTACGGCGCCTTCTTAAATCTCTCCTACGACCACATTTCCCCGACGGAGCATGCGGACATGCAGGAGTACGAAGAATGCAAGATGAAGCTTTTCTCCATGGTGAAGAAATCCGTCATTTTCATGGATACCGAGTACAGCAATGATTTTTTAAAGATTGCAAAAGATCCTGTAACCGTATCCTTAAAGGGCGAGGCGGATTACGTTGCAACCGACATCCACAATGTCTGGAAAGACGATCTCTTCGGTGTGGAATTCAATTTAAAAGAGCCGGACGGAAAAATCAATCATGTCTCGGTTGCCATGCCGGGCTACTTTAATGCGGAAAATGCATCCATCGCCTGTGCAATCGCAGCTCTGGAAGGTGTTACGGAAGAAGTCATGGATTCGGCACTTACGAAAGTCAGTGTAAAGGGCCGGACGCAGATTATTCCCGAAGCCATGTCGAAAGCCATCGTTATGATTGATTATGCGCACAATGCGTTCAGTTCCGAATGTGTTTTGGAGATGCTTCGGGAATAC
The DNA here is from genome assembly GCA_902789265.1 of uncultured Lachnospiraceae bacterium. Lineage (GTDB taxonomy): Bacteria > Bacillota > Clostridia > Lachnospirales > Lachnospiraceae > UBA3766. The sequence continues at coordinate 13,150 of CADANR010000051.1, forward strand.
AAGCCGAAACGTCTGGTCTGCATTTTCGGATGCGGCGGAAACCGCGCGGTTTCGAGAAGAATCGGAATGGGCGAGGTTGCAGGAAAGATGGCGGATTTATCCATAATCACAATGGACAATCCGAGAAACGAAGAAATCTCCGAGATCAACAAGGGCATCATCGAAGGTATTGAAAAATACAACGGCAAATACATCACCATCGATGACAGAAAAGAAGCAATTTACTACGCTCTCGACAATGCCGAAGACGGCGATATTATCGTAATGCTCGGAAAAGGTCATGAAACCTATCAGGAAATCAAGGGCGTCCGGTATCATTTCTCCGAAGAGGAAGTGATTCTGGATTATTTCAGGAATAAGGAATAGAAAGCAGACTCCCCTGAAAAATCGAAAAGAAATACAGATTTGTATTTGACGAAATATACCCTGAATATTATAATTGAAAATGCGCATCTTCCGGATGAACCAAAGATGCGCAGCAAATCAATATAAAATCGCTTCCGAGGGTGGCAGGATGGCTGCCCGGGGCAAGTGGCGTTTAAGCCCGGGTCTTGCGCGACGGAAATCCGTGAACCGTGTCAGGTTGGGAACAAAGCAGCACTAAGCGGAATCTTCCGGGTGCCGCAAGGCAACCTGGGCCCAGTCGGCTGTTTCGGTAACGCTCCTGTCGCTCTCGGAGGCGATTTTTTTATTCAGTATTATTTATGCGCACTCACACGAATTGTAATTAATTCTGCTTCGCAGAATTCGTGTTCGGCGCAGGAATTTCTCTTTGCGAAATTCCATACTAGTATCTCTTCGCAACAAGAATGGCCACACTTCTTCCTATTAACGAAATCGTCTCCTTCATCTTATTGAGTTTGGCTTCCTCATCGGTCGAAATCGTCAGCTCCCACTCATGCTTTCCGGGAACCGTCGGTAAAATGAATTCTCTCTCTTCCCAGTGCATATTCATTGCAAGGAAAACAATATCGTCCGTTTTATTCTTCTCGGAATATCCGGTAAAGAGAATTCCGACTTCCCTTGTTTGGTCCGTAAACCTGTCATTCCAGGGAGTTAAATTATGTGCGCTGTAGGCAGGAAGTCCTACCTTGGAAGCCGGCATACGCCCGCGGATAACCGGATGACGTTTTCTAAATGCAATGCACTTCTTTACGAAATTGAACAAATCCTTGTTTTTCTTAAAATCATCCCAGTCAAGCCAGGATATTTCATCATCGTGGCAGTACGCATTATTATTGCCGTCCTGGGAATTCGAAAATTCATCCCCGGACAAAAACATTGCCGCGCCTCTGGAACAAAGAAGTACTGCAAAAGCATTCTTCTGCATTCTTCTTCGAAGCTTACGAATCTCCTTATTCTCCGTCGGTCCTTCCTCTCCGCAATTCCAGGAATTGTTGTCGTTGGCTCCGTCCGTATTCTCCCAGCCGTTCGATTCGTTATGTTTGTAATTGTAGCTGTAAAGATCGTTTAACGTAAATCCGTCGTGGCACGTGATGAAGTTCACGGATGCATTTTTTCCACGGAAATTCGGATTATACAAATCCTCCGAGCCGGTAATACGAAGATATGCAAGCTCTGCCACGCCCGCATCGGACTTAAGAAATCTTCTGATTTCATCGCGGTATCTGCCGTTCCATTCCGCCCAGCGTTTCCAGGACGGGAATCTTCCGACCTGATATAATCCGCCTGCATCCCATGCTTCGGCAATCAGTTTCACCTTGCTTAAAATCGGATCGTAAGCGAGACTTTCCAAAAGCGGCGGGGATTCCATAGGGGACCCGTCTTCGGCACGTCCTAAGATGGATGCCAGATCGAAACGGAATCCGTCCACGCGGTATTCCACAACCCAGTAACGGAGACAGTCCAGAATCATCTGCCGCACTACCGGATGATTACAGTTCAGAGTATTCCCGCAGCCGCTGAAATTGTAATATTTCCCTTCCGGCGTCATCATGTAATAAATATTGGAATCATACCCCTTGAATGAGAAAGTCGGTCCGTCCTCATTTCCTTCCGCGGTATGGTTAAATACGACGTCAAAAATGACTTCGATTCCGTTCTCGTTCAAAGCCTTAATCATGGACTTTAATTCCTTGCCCTCATGATTGTGCTCTAAAACGGATGCGTAGCTGGTATTCGGTGCAAAGAAGCTGACGGTATTATATCCCCAGTAATTTAAAACCCTCTTTCCGTTGACATCGCGAACACTTTCGAGTTCGTCGAATTCAAAAACCGGCATCAGTTCCACGCAGTTTACACCGAGAGACTTAAGATAAGGGATTTTTTCTATTAATCCCTGAAACGTTCCGGGCGCAGAAACACCGGAATTCTCATTCTTGGTGAATCCCCTGACATGCGCCTCATATATAACTAAATCCTGGAAATCAAGTTTGGGCTCTTCGAAATTTCCCCAGTCGAAATCCTCAACCACGACTCTGGAACGATACGTGAAATCATTTCTGCTCTTCTCGCCCCACTTACTCTGTCCGGTCACGGCTCTCGTATAGATATCGATCAGATACGGTGATTTGACAATTTTGCCGGACGGCGAACTCTCTAAAATACGATAGCAGTATTCAATATCCTTGATATTAATTCCATAAACGATCATGGAATATGTATTCCCGATCCGGTATGTCTCCGGAAACGGGATAATTGCAAACGGCTGCTTCTCCATCGGATGAAATAAAACCAGTTCGCAACCGACGGCATGTACGGAATGAATTGTAAAATTAATTCCGCCAGGCACTTTGAATGCACCGTTTATCAAGTAGCGCCCGGGTCTTATATCGAATCCCGCCACATGGTCAATTACCGTTTTTTTCTCAATACCATTGCTCATGCTGTAACCCCAAACCTGATTATTTTGACAGTCTGCTTTCCTTCGCACTCGGCGTTTTTTCAGCAAAGAGACTTCCCTTAATCTGCCTTTTTATTCACGCGGTCATCCCGTTTGTTCATCAGATACATCCAGACTGCAACCCCTACAATAATGACACTGTATATGTCCGGCTGTTGACCTAAGAATATCATACCCCAAATCGTCGCAAAAATCACTTGCGAATAATCATATACTGAAATTTCTTTTGCAGGGGCATGAGTATACGCCGCTGTCACGAAGAACTGCCCACCGCTCGCGGCAAGTCCCGTACATAGTAAGAATAACCACTGCAACCCGGTCATCGGAACATAGGTGAGTGCCACCACGGGTCCTAACGTAACCACCGAAAACGCTGAGAAGAAAAATACAATCAAAGCTCCTCCGACGCCCATGGATCCGAGTTTTCTGACACAGGTATATGCAATTCCGGCACCCAGTCCGCCGATTACACCTAAGAACGCCGGGAAGGTCTCCATTCCGAAGCTCGGCTTTACAATCAAAAGGCTTCCCAGGAACGCAATCACCACCGCAGTCCACTGATACCATTTCGCTTTTTCTTTTAAGAACATGGCGGAAAAAATCAGGGTAAAAAACGGGGCAAGCTTGTTTAACATGGAAGCATCCGAAATATTCATCCGGTCCACACAGTAGAAATTGCATAAGAATCCGATGGTTCCTGCCGTGGCACGTCCGAGCAGGAGCCAAATATTTTTC
>CADANR010000052.1 GCA_902789265.1 uncultured Lachnospiraceae bacterium
GGATGCAAACGGAGAACTGCCTTGCGACGGATATAAATTTGATGCGAGAAATTCACAGACAACCGTTTCGAATATTAGCATTACTGCTACTTCTACGAGCCCGAGTCCTGTTATTATGAAGAATGCTTATAAGAAGCTGGCTGAACTTAAGTTGAACAAGGTAGGTAGTGTAGGGTTTGCCGGAATCGGTGGTGCAACACTTTCTCTTTACAAAGTCGGTGAGACTGCAGTTCTTCATGTATTTGAGTGGACATCGAGCGAAACCGAAGTGAAGAGCTTCCCGGTTGAAGATGGCAGTTACAGAATCGTTGAGGATAAGGCTCCGGAAGGATACCAGAAATCCAATCTGGATGTAACCTTTGACGTAGAGAACGGAGAGATTAAGAATGTAGCCGGTAAAGATGGTGATTTCGATACAGTGAACAAAGTCGTTGTATTCCGAAATGATCCGATTAAGGTTTATGGAAAACTTTCCATCAAAGTGACGGAAGAGGATACAGGAGACAGTGTTCCGGGTGCTGAAATTGAAGTTACCGGACCTGAAAACTGGCCTGGAACAAGTTCCAAGACAAAGAAGTTTACGACAAATTCAAATGGTAAGATTACCGATGTTCCTACCGGATACAAGGTAACCACAGGAGCAACTGGAGAAGTTACTGTTCCTGCAAATGGAAAGGGTGAAGGCGAAGCCAAGATTATACCGAAGTCCGGTCTTAAGATTACGGTAGTTGATGAGGTTACTAATAAGCCTGTACCTGGTTCAACCGTAGAAGTGAAATTCCCGGATGGATCTACCAAGACATATACAACCGATTCGAAGGGTGAAGTAAATGATTTGGCAGACGATACTCCGACCGGTGACTATACAGTTACTGTTACGAAGGTTCCGGATGGCTACACCGTAACGGTTGGAAAAGAACAACCGGCAAAGGTTACCAGAGGAAATCGTACGGATGTTGTTTCCAAGATTAATACCATTACGGGTGGACTGCTGATTACCGTTCTTGATGAGAAAACAGGTAAACCGGTACCGGGAGCAACGGTAGAGGTTAAGAAACCGGATGGAACAACCGAGACGCATACAACGGATTCGAACGGCCAAGTGACCAAGTATACCGAAAAGGATGAGAATGGTCACTATAAGGCTCCGATTGGTGAGTACAAGATTACTGTTATCAAGGTTCCTGAAGGATATACCGTAACAGTTGGAAAGACAGAATCGAAGACTACTGAAGTTGGTAAGGTTGTAGAACATATTGCAAAGATTAATAAATCTGAGTCTAAAAATCCGGGTGATGATATTCCTGCACAGGAGAATACTCCTTCCGTTACGCCGTCAACAAACCAGCAGACCAGCAACGGACAGGTAATCAGTTTATCTACCAAAAAGACGGTAACGGATTCCATGACTTCTGCAAGAACCGGAGAAAGCAAAGTTCCGTTCTTCGTATTCGGAGGTTCCATGGCATCACTCTTAGCAGGAGCAATCGTTTATGTAGCGATTACCAAAAAGAAAAGAGAAGAGGAAGAATCCAAACCTTTATCTTTAAAGTAAAAAGAAACAATTTATAAGAAAATCGGAACTGCCGTGAAAACGGCAGTTCCTTTTGTGATAGAATGATTTTGTGTTAGAATAATTGAAAGAATAAGTAAAGTATTAAGTAATCGGAAAAAGAAAATAATTAGATGAACGAAACAGCGGATACAAAAAAATATAAAATGATGACGGAGACGCCAATCCCGAAGCTGATAGTAAAGCTTGCGATTCCGACAATCATCAGCATGCTGGTAACGGGGCTTTACAATGCTGCGGACACTTTCTTTGTAGGTAAAATTTCCACGGAGGATACGGCTGCGGTCGGAGTCGTTTTAACAATCATGTCTATGATTCAGGCAGTTGGATTTTTCTGTGGGCAGGGGTCCGGGACGTATCTTGCGAGAATGCTCGGAAACGGAGAAAAACAGAAGGCGGAGGAAATGGCAGCCACGGGATTTACGGTGGCGGCAATCTTAGGTGTTCTCATTGCGATTGTCGGGAATATCTTTGCGGAACCGATTTCGTTTTTGATTGGTGCGGATGATGCCAGCCTTATCCAGACGGAGCATTACTTAAGAATTATCCTGATCGGTGCGCCGTTTATGACCTGCCAGTTTGTGGTAAATAATCAGCTTCGTTTCCAGGGAAGTGCAATGTATGCAATGGTCGGTCTTTTTACCGGAGCCGTGGTGAATGTTGGACTGGATCCGCTTCTGATTTTTGGATTTCATATGGGAATTTCGGGTGCGGCGCTTGCTACGATTTCGGCGCAGGCAGTCAGTTTCATTATCCTTTTAATCGGAACGACAAGGGGATCGAATATCAGACTTCATCCGAAAAATATCCGGCTGAACTGGTTTTATATTAAGGAGATTATTAACGGTGGTGCGGCATCCTTCTTAAGACAGGGACTGATGGCACTTTCCACCGGTCTTATGAATAATATTGCAAGAGACTTGGGTTCCAATGCGGCAACTGCGGCAATGGGAGTTGTGACCAAGGTTGTCATGATGGTAGCATCTGCAATGATCGGATTCGGACAGGGCTTCCAGCCGGTTTGCTCTTACAACTACGGTGCAGGACTTAAGAAACGTGTCCGTGAGGGATTTTTCTTCTGTGTAAAATACGGCACAATCTTTCTGACGCTTGGTGCGGTGTTACTGTTTGTATTTGCCAAACCGATTATCGGCATGATGCGTAATGATCCGGCAGTTATTGCAATCGGTGTACCGGCCCTTCGCTGGCAGTCGGTAGCGTTACCGCTTTTTGCTTTTTCTTCAATGGCAAACATGTTCTTACAGGCAACGGGAAAGGGTGTAAAAGCATCCATCACGTCATCGTGCAGGAACGGAATTTTCTTTATTCCGCTTTTGTATCTTCTGTCGACCGTGTACGGACTTCAGGGACTTGAGATGACGCAGGGAATTGCGGATATACTGACATTCCTTGCAACCGTGCCGCTGACGGTTGCGGAGCTGAAGAAATTGAAGGAGTAGATGACACGCAGAATAAATGCTAAGCAAATTGCTTGCAGAGTATATTAAGTGTAAAATTGTGTGCTTAACAGGTTATATATAAAGTTACAACTAAAAGGAGCAACCCGTATCAGGCTGCTCCTTTTGAGATGAATATGAGAGTGAGTGTCAGATCTCACCGCAGGATTCCCGCTTGATTAATTCGCACGGGATTTTTACCTTGAGCGGTGTATGGATCTGAAGATTTGAAGAAACATAAACAAGATTTGCACCGTGTGCCCCCATATCGTAAGCGGGTGCATGGATGGAGGTTAGTGCCGGGGTGGTGTACTTGCAGGCGTCCACATCATTGAAGCCGATTAGGGAAATGTCTTTCGGAATGGAAAGGCCGGCTTCGGAAATCGCCCGCATTGCACCGATGGCGATTGCATCGCTTGCAGCAAAAACTGCGGTAGGGCGATTTTTCATCGAAAGAATTTTCTTCATCATATCGTAGCCGGAGGCGGAGTTGAAGGATTCTTCCAAAACCCAGGTTTCTCCATCCAAATTGTGACGTTTCATGTATGCGGAATATGCTCTTTTTCGTAAATCCGCAATGGGCTCGTGATTGCCGACATATTCCTGTCCGCCGATATAGGCGATTTTTTTATGTCCTAAAGATTCCAGGTAGTGGAGTGCATCGCGGACGGACTGTTCAAAATCCATCGTGATGGAAGTGATTTTATACTTGTCTACCGGACGGTCCAGGAAGACGATATTCCTGCAAATCCGGATAAAATTCTTAATTTCTTTATCGGAAAATTTCCCGATACATACCAGACCGTCTACATTCTTTAATACTTCGGCCGGATCATCGTCGGAAGGAAAAAGCCGTGTAATCGCAATATTGTTCTTCCCGCAGAAATCTTCCACGCCCTGTCTTGCAGCGAGATAGTAGGTGTCGGTCAGCTCTTCATCGGCAGAAAACCATTGCACGATTCCCATGGTAAACGCAGGTTTCTTTGCAGATGCGGAATGCAGCGGTTTCGTGTAACCGACTCTGGTTGCAATCTTAAGGACGCGTTCCCTGGTTTCTTTCGAAACACTTAAGGTCTCGTCCTGATTTAATATTCTGGATACGGCACCGGGAGAGATGCCGGCTTCTTTTGCGATGTCACGGATTGTTGCCATATTGCTCCTGTAAATGTATGTTTACATGTTTGTTTACGATATATAATGTGTGTTTACGTTATATACTGCCATTGTTTATTAAATTTTTAACAATTTGTTTACTTGTAATTCATAATATACGGAGTTTTGTGTAATTTCAATACAAAACAGAAAAATAGCGTAATTTTGGTTAAAACTGACAAAGAATGATGAAAAACTTTTATTAGTAAACAATTAGTAAACAAATTGACGAGATAGTAAACAGGTGTTAAATTTGTTATAAGTAGTTGTATGGCGATATAGGAATGAGAAGGCAAAAGTCTGAATACTTAAAAGAAATAAGAAAATAGACAGAATATTATAAGTGCTTTCGAAGAATTAAAAGGAAAGAAGTAAATAAATAGTTCTGTCATGGGAGGGAGCGAAATGGGAAACATCACGAGTCTTGAAAAACAGATTAAATCCGGTAAGGAAGATGCAGGATTCCTGGATATTTATGCGGATGAAAGTAAGATAGAATACCAAAAGGAACGTTACGTTGCGGCACTTGAGAAATTCAAGGAAATCTACGGAAACGAAAAGGTGATGATTTTCTCCGCACCCGGAAGAAGTGAGGTGATGGGAAATCATACCGATCATCAGCAGGGCGAAATCCTGGCAGCGAGTGTGAACCTGGATGCCATCGCAGTTGTACATCCCTTAAAGGAACGAATCGTGAAGGTTACCTCCGACGGATATAAAGAAATTACCGTGGACTTAAATAACTTAAAAGTATTGAACGGCGAGAAGGGTGGCACCAAGGCGTTAATCAAGGGTGTGCTGAAAGGGTTCGATTACAAGAATTATAAAATCGGAGGCTTCGAAGCATACGTGACCAGCGATGTAATCATCGGCGCGGGACTTTCTTCTTCGGCAGCATTTGAAACACTTCTCGGAACGATTTTAAATTACCTGTATAACAAAGGTGAAGTCAGCGCAATCGACATTGCCATCATCGGACAGTTTGCAGAGAATGTATATTTCGGAAAACCCTGCGGGCTGATGGACCAGATGGCATGCTCGGTCGGAAATTTAGTACATGTGGATTTTGCAGATCCGGACGAGCCGAAAGTGGAGAAGATTGATTTTGATTTAGCGGCACACGGATACAGCCTTTGCATCACGGATACGAAGGGGTCGCACGCGGACTTGACCGATGAATATGCGGCAATTCCGAGAGAGATGAAAAACGTGGCCGGCTTCTTCGGAAGAAAGGTTTTGCTCGGAGTTACCTATGAAGATGTGATGGACAATATCGTTCCGCTCCGCGCAAAGTACGGGGACAGGGCAGTACTTCGGACGCTGCATTTTATAAAAGAAAATGAAAGAGTCCGCGAAGGCGTTGCGGCATTAAAGAAAGGAAACATGTCGAAGTTCTTATCGGAAGTTCGTGCATCCGGCAAATCTTCTTTTGAATATCTGCAGAACGTTTATACAACAGCGGATGTGACAAAGCAGAATGTGTCCCTGGCACTTGCCATCAGCGACATTACATTATCGGATAATACTTCGGCGTTTCGTGTACATGGCGGCGGGTTCGCCGGAACCATCCAGGCATTCGTGAAAGATAAGGATGTTGCGAAATATAAAGAGACGATGGAGAAGGTCTTCGGAAAGAAAACCTGCCATGTGCTGAAGATTCGTAAGTACGGCGGAATGAGGGTGTTTTGATAGCGTGCTTTGAGAATGAGGGAAATTGAAAGAAAAAGAAATAATTAAAAAGGAACTATATTAAGAAGCAGAATAAACTACAAATGTAGTTGAATATAAAAGAGAGCAGCGAAAGTAAAGTGCTGCAGAGGATGAAAATGGAAGAGTTAATTTATGAATTGGTTGAATACGGAAACCGCGAAGGTTTAATCCCGACGGAGGACATCGCATATCGCGTAAACGTTCTGGCTGAGATTTTAGATGTTACAGGGTTTGAGAAATCCTACGATTTCTACCTTGAGAAAAATGCAGACCGCCCGAAAAGACATGTGGCGGAAATCTTATCGGATATCTGCGATGAGGCATATGCGAGCGGAATCCTGAAAGAGAACAGCATCACATACCGCGACCTTTTCGATACGAAGGTAATGGGCGCAATTACTCCGCCGCCGAACGAGGTGCAGATGAAATTCCATGCACAGTACAGGGTATCGCCGGAGCAGGCAACGGATTTCTACTATCATTTCTCCAAGGCAACGAACTATATCCGTACCGACCGTATTGTAAAAGATGAGAAATGGGTGACGGAAACGGAGTACGGTCCTATCGACATTTCCATCAACCTGGCAAAGCCGGAGAAGGATCCGAAGGCGATTGCGGCAGCAGGGCAGATGAAGAAAAGCGGGTATCCGGCATGCCTACTTTGCAGGGAGAACGAAGGATATGCAGGGCATGTATCTCACCCGGCAAGACAGAATCACCGTTTGATTCCGATTACGTTAGGCGGTGAAGAGTATTTCTTGCAGTATTCGCCGTACGTTTACTATAACGAGCATTGCATTGTTTTAAATAAAAAGCATATTCCGATGCAGATTGACCGCGCGGTGTTTACGAAGCTTTTTGATTTTATCGATTTGTTCCCGCATTACATTGTCGGCTCCAATGCGGATCTTCCGATTGTGGGCGGTTCCATTTTAAGTCATGATCACTTCCAGGGTGGGAATTTTACCTTTGCGATGGCAAGGGCGGAGTACGAGTACAATTTTGAGATATCAAAATTTCCGGATGTGACGGCGGGAATTATCAAGTGGCCGATGTCGGTAATCAGGCTGCAAAGTGAAAACCGGCAGCAGATTGAAGAGGCGTCCGATTATATCCTGAATTGCTGGAGAGAGTACGCTGACGAGAGTGTAGGGATTCGAAATTACTCATTTTATAATAATGACGGGCCCAGGGAATTGCATAACACGATTACACCGATTGCAAGAATGCACGACGGGAAGTATGAAATCGATTTGGTGCTTCGAAATAACCGGACGGATGAGGAACATCCGTGGGGGATTTTTCATCCGACTGCAGATTTGCACCACATCAAGAAAGAGAATATCGGCCTGATTGAAGTTATGGGACTTGCGATTCTTCCGGCCAGACTGAAGACGGAATTATCGGAACTGGAAGCAACAATCACCGGGGTGATTGAAGGAGTCGGTAATCCGGAAGACAGGGAAGAGATTTTGAGGCTGATTGATGTAGCACTTCGGTCGAATGAGTTTACCGAAAAGCATGCGGACTGGGCAGCTGAGTGGCTTAAGGCATATTCGTTCCGGGATATGAATTCCGATAACATCCACCGGATTGTACAGGATGAAGTCGGCAGGGTATTTACGAAAGTTCTGGAATGCGCCGGAGTCTACAAAAGGGACGAGAAGGGACAGAAGGCATTTCGTAAGTTTACGGATATATTATAAAAAAATGTCACCAGGGGGGCGAACAAGGTCCGGTGGACCTTGGTACTGAGCCGACCGGAGCGGAGCGGAGACCAGTCCCTCTGGCGACGTAGCATATATAGAAATGGTTTGGCGAGATAAACACAATATATAGCGGTAGTTTTTAAAAAAATGTCACCACCGGGACAGTCCCCGTGGCGACGATAAGGGGGTAAGGGTATGGAGAGAGTATATTTAAACAACGACTGGTATTTCAACGAAACATATGAGGAAGGCATGGAGAAGCCGGACTACAATTACGAGGAAGCGGAGAGAGTAAGAATTCCGCACACCATCAAAGAAGTGCCGCTTCACTATTTTGATGAGCACGAATACCAAAAAATTGCGGCGTATTTTAAGCCGTTCAGCGTACCTGCTTCCTGGATGGAGAAGGATGTTTATTTAACCTTCGACGGTGTCGGACATTCCTTCGTGGTTTACATCAACGGCAAGGTTGCCGGAGAGCACTTCTGCGGGTACACAGCACTTACTCTGAACATCAAGGATTTACTTGATTACGGTCACAACAACCTGATTATGGTGAAGGTCAACAGCCGCGAAGACCAGAACATTCCCCCTTTCGGATTCGTTATTGACTACATGACCTTCGGTGGAATTTACCGCGATGTTTATATTGAAGTAAAGGATCCGGTACATGTTGCAGATGCGTACGTTTCCGGTGACAAAGACGGAAATATCCGTCTGGAAGTACAGACAACCGAGGCGGCAGCAGGGAAAAATCTCGTCGTTTCTGTCGGCGGTGTCAAACTCGGCGAAGAGAAAATCGAAGGTACTTCAAAACTCTTGAATTACAAAGTGGACAACCCGCTTCTCTGGTCGCCGGAGGTTCCGAATCTTTATACGTTAAAGCTTGAGATTACGGATGAATACGGCATTGTCAGTGATGAGAAAGAAATCCGTTTCGGTTTCAGGAGTGCTGAATTCAAGGCGGACGGCTTTTACTTAAACGGTGAAAAATACAAAATCCGCGGTCTTAACCGCCACCAGAGTTACCCCTATGTTGGCTATGCGATGCCGAAGAATCCGCAGAGAAATGATGTTTATATTCTGAAAAAAGAACTCGGATTGAATGCGGTCCGCACTTCGCATTACCCACAGTCGCATCATTTTATCGAAGCCTGCGACGAAATGGGACTCTTGGTATTTACCGAGATTCCGGGCTGGCAGCATATCGGTGATGAGAGCTGGAAATTAAAGGCAATCAAAAATACCGAGGATATGATTCTGCAGTACAGGAATCATGCATCGATTGTTCTCTGGGGTGTCCGGATCAACGAATCCGTGGATGACGACGATTTTTACAAACGGACAAACGAGGCAGCACACAGACTGGATCCGGTTCGTCAGACAGGCGGTGTAAGATGCTATAAGAAATCGAGCCTTTTGGAAGATGTCTATACTTACAACGATTTTGTGCATTGCGGCGACAACCAGGGCGTGGACAAAAAGAGCGATGTAACATCGGACACAAGCAAAGGCTATCTTGTCAGCGAGTACATGGGGCACATGTTCCCGACCAAGCCGTATGACTGGGAGGAGAAGAGGCTCGAGGATGCGACGAGGCATGCGACCGTTTTGAATGATGTGGCAAAGAATACGGATATTGCGGGCTCCTTCGGCTGGTGCATGTTCGATTACAACACGCATAAGGACTTCGGCTCCGGCGACCGCGTCTGCTATCACGGCGTTATGGACATGTTCCGTAATCCGAAAATGGCTGCGTATGTATATGCAGAGATGCAGGACGAAATTCCGTTCCTTCAGATTTCTTCCTCAATGGATATCGGCGAACACCCGGGCTGCAACCGGAATGAGACTTACATTTTTACAAATGCGGATTCCGTAAAAATGTATAAAAATGACCGGCTGATTAAGGAATACGTGCATGACTCGAAGAAGTTCCCGTACCTTAAGAATGCTCCGATTCAGATTGACGATTACATCGGGGATGCGCTGAAGGATGAAAAAATGTCACCGGCACAGGAACGTGACGTGAAGATTATTTTAAACGAAGTGGCGAAGTTCGGACTTTACCAGATGACGACCGGATCGAAATTAAAGGCTGCGAAGCTGATGGCATTCCATCACATGAAGATGACGGATGCGGTCGAGCTTTACAACAAGTACATCGGCGACTGGGGCGGCGAGTCCGTGACCTACAAGTTCGAAGCCATCAAGGACGGCAAGATAGTCAAGACCTTAAAGGTTGCCCCGATGACGGAAGTCCGTTTTGAGGTTGAGGCGGACCGTCCGGTATTAAAGGAAATCGAGTCTTATGATGTGGCATGCGTTCGTATCCGCGCAATCGACGAGAACGGAAATACGCTCTATTACTACAATGACCCGGTTCAACTGAAGGTTGATGGTGCTGCGGAACTGATCGGTCCGAACATTATCGGAATGCAGGGCGGTATGACAGGAACCTATATTAAGTCCATCGGAAAGATCGGCAAGGCAACGCTTACCGTATCCGATGCGTACGGCAAGGAACTGGCAGAGGTAGATTTTAAGGTCCAGATGGGACCGTAAAATGGGACCAGGGGGACAGTCCCTCTGGTGACGTAGCATATATTGAAATGAAACAGTGGAATAAACACAATATATAGTGTTGGTTTTTAAAAAAATGTCACCACGGGGGCGAACAAGGTCCGGTGGACCTTGGTACTGAGCCGACCGGAGCGGAGCGGAGACCAGTCCCCGTGGCGACACTTACACGGAGGTTACGAAGAATGAAATTAGGACTTAAAGAAAAAGCCGCATACGGAATCGGTGCTGTCGGAAAGGATATGGTCTACATGCTTTCCGCAAGTTACATTCTGTATTATTACCAGGACATCATGGGAGTATCGGCATGGGTAATGGGAATCATTTTGATGATTGCCCGTGTATTCGATGCGTTTAACGATCCGCTCATGGGTGCGGTAGTTGCGGGCACAAAAACCAAATGGGGTAAATTCCGCCCCTGGCTTTTCATCGGAACATTAACAAATGCAATTGTTTTGTTCTTCATGTTTGCGGCACCACCTGCATTAAACGGCAAGGGCATGGCAGCTTACGCAGCAATTTTTTACATCCTCTGGGGTGTAACATACACGATGATGGACATTCCGTATTGGTCGATGGTTCCGGCATTTACGGAAGGCGGCAAGGACAGAGAGGCGATGTCGGCACTCGGACGTACCTGCGCAGGCGTGGGTTCCGCGATTATCACAATCGTGACGATTCTTTCGGTCAATGCAATCGGACATGCGGCAGTAGGAAAAAGCACGGACAATGTCACGCTTGGACTTACGGATTTAAAGGTGTATGTTGCGGAACTTGACGAGGCAAGTGTCCCGACCGGAAACGTAAAGCTTCTTTCGGGTGCACAGAAAATTAATATTACTGCGGATAAAAAACAGTTTGAAACGGAAACTTCCTTCAGTCAGAATAACAGCGAGTTCAAGTTAAGATTCGGCACATTCACTGCTCTGCCGGAATTCACGGAAGAGGACTTCAATAAGGATAATACCAGACTGGATATCGCGATCAATCCTGCGGACAACAGCGGAATCCTTGCTGTATACCTTCCTGCGGAAGAGTATGCGAAAGTAAGCGAGACCGACGGTGTGGCACTGGATCTTTCTTCCACGAAGGAAGTCGAGCGACTGGGATTTAAGTATTTCACACTGATTGTTGCGATTCTGTTCTTCGTGTTTATCTTAATTACATGTATTTTCATTAAAGAAAAATCGACAGTTGACGTGAAGAGTGCAAAGATCGGGGATATGTTCAAAGCGCTTTTGCAAAATGACCAGGCGATGGCAATGGTTGTAACGATTGTACTTGTAAACTCCGCAATTTATATTACTTCGAACCTATTAATTTACTTCTTTAAATATGACTTAGGCGGATCAAACTGGCAGGGAAATTACACGTTGTTTAACACGTTCGGCGGCGGCATGCAGATTTTTGCAATGTGCTTATTTTTCCCGATTCTCCGTAAGTTCTTCAATACGATTAAGATCTTTTATATCTCCGTTTTCTCCGCTATCGGCGGATATGTGATTCTGCTTGTTATGGCGCTGACCGGTGTGAATTCGGTGTACCCGTTCTTAGTACCCGGCTTCTTCATCTTTGCTGCAGTCGGAATCTTAAACGTACTGGTTACCGTATTCCTTGCGAATACCGTTGATTACGGTGAGATTAAGAATAACCGACGCGATGAATCCGTTATCTTTTCTATGCAGACTTTCGTTGTAAAACTGGCTTCCGGTATTGCGGCACTTGTGGCAGCAATCAGCTTGTCGGTATTTTCAATCAGTTCCTCCGATGCAACCTATGAGGCAATTGACGGATCATTAATTAAAGGCTTGCAGCAGTATATTGACGATATTATTGCAAACGGTGCAACCGTGGTTTCAAATTCTTCGGTCATCGGACTCCGTTTTGTGATGACGGTTCTGCCGGTCTTTGTGCTTGCTGTCGGATTCTTTGTATTCAAGGGTAAGTACATTTTAACCGATGAGAAACTTGAGGAGATTTCCGCACAGATTAAGGAGAGAAGAGCGGCTGCTGAATAGAAAAATGTCACCAAATGTCACCACGGGGACAGTCCCCGTGGTGACATAGCATATATTGAAATGAAACAGTGAAGCAGGCACAATATATTGTGCTGCTTTTTATAAAAAAGGGACCACAGGGACAGTCCCCGTGGTGACACTGGGGGATACACTATGATAATTGCAAAGGACGGCAAATTTGTCTTAAGTACAAACGAGACCACTTACGCATTCGAAATCCG